>JBCDCF010000630.1:0-2795 GCA_039182345.1 Pseudomonadota bacterium | reverse complement strand
GGTTATCCAATCAGTTGCTGTCCTGTTAGGTTATACAATTCGAACAGCACGTCATCCATCAGCCAAGCTCAATTAGCCCTCTGGTCGTCCAATACACTCTGGAAAACATTACCCGACACATCCAGCGCCGCTACCGATTCATCGCACACCAGAAAGTCAGGCTGCACGGCAAGGGCGCGGGCAATGTTGATGCGCTGCCTCTGCCCGCCAGAGAATTGGTGCGGGTAGCGCTTCTTGTAGGTGGGGTCGAGGCCGACGCGGGTCAGAAGTTCATCCAGATAACCGTCGATCTCGGCCCGCGGAACAATGCCGTGATAGCGCGGCGCCTCGCCCACAATCTCGGCCACACGCATGCGTGGGTTGAGCGCAGACATCGGGTCCTGGAAGATCATCTGAACTTTGAGCGCCACGGTCCGGCGCTCGTCAGCATCCATGTCCTTCAGCTCTTTGCCGCGAAAGCGCACCGTGCCGCCGCTGGCCTCATGGATCCCCGCGACCACGCGGCCGAGGGTGGACTTGCCGCAGCCTGACTCACCCACGAGCCCCACGACCTCGCCCTCGGCCACATCGAAGGAGACAGCGTCCACGGCGTGAACCACCTGCTCCTTCAACCCGGCCCCCACCACATTGGCCAGCTTCTCGGCCGCATCGAGGCTGCGCACAAAGCGCTTCGACACGTCCTGAAGGGACATGATGGGCCCGCTCATGCCGTCACCACGTCCACATGGGGGTGGTGGCAGCGGGCAAGGGCGCCTGCCACGGGGGTGAGGTCGGGCGCGGTGAGGCAGGCGTCCGTGTCACGGGGGCAGCGGGGGCGGAACGGGCACCCTTGGGGGAGGTTCACCATGGATGGCGTCATGCCCGGGATCTGCGCCAACGGCTCGCCACGCTTGTTGTGGCTCGGCACAGAGCCGATGAGGCCGACGGTGTAAGGATGGCGCGGGCTGTCGATCACCTCGTCGGTGGTCCCCGTCTCCACGATGCGGCCGGCGTACATCACCGCCACCCTGTCAGCGAGGGTTGCCACCACCGTCAGATCGTGGGTGATCCAGATGAGGGCTGTGCCTGTTTCGGCCGCAAGCTTTTGCACCTCAAACAGGATTTGCGCCTGGATGGTGACGTCGAGCGCCGTGGTCGGCTCGTCGGCAATGATGAGGTCAGGCTTGTTCAACAGCGCCGTTGCGATCGCCACCCTTTGGCGCATGCCGCCGGAAAACTGGTGCGGGTAGGAGGCAAGCCTCTCGTCCGGGGAGGGGATGCCGACGGCCGCCAGAGCATCGCGCGCACGGGCACGGGCGGCCCTGCGCGAGACCTTTTCGTGGGCGGTGATCGCCTCGATCATCTGTGTGTCGACCCTAAGGACGGGGTTCAGCGTCATCATCGGGTCCTGGAAGATGATCATCGCCTTGCGGCCGCGAATGTCGCGCCACTCCTTCTCGGTGCGGCCCACAAGCTCTTCGCCGTTCAGCTTGATGGAGCCGGAAACAATCCGCCCTGGCGCATCCACAAGCCCCATGATGGAAAAGCCCGTGACCGACTTGCCAGACCCCGATTCCCCCACAAGGCCAAGGACTTCGCCTTTTTCGACGGTGAGATCGATGCCGTCCACCGCAGGCACCACCCCCGCGCGGGTGAAAAAGTGCGTGCGCAGGTCCTCAACGACAAGAACGGGTGCGCTCACTTGGACAGCCTCGGGTTCAGCACATCGCGCAGCCGGTCGCCCACCATGTTGATGGCCATGATGGTGATCAGAAGGGCAATGCCTGGGAAGATCGCGATCCAGTAGGAGCCCGACATCATGTACTCGAACCCGTTGGAGATGAGGAGGCCCAGCGAGGGCTCAGTCGGCGGCAGCCCCACGCCGAGGAAGGAGAGGGTGGCTTCAAGGGCGATGGCGTGGGCGGTCTGCACCGTCACCACCACGATGAGGGGTGCCAGGCAGTTGGGCATGATGTGGCGGAACAACACCCGCCTGTGGGGGAGCGCAAGGCAGCGTGCGGCCTCCACATACTCCTTCGACCGTTCCACCAGCGCAGAGCCGCGCACGGTCCGCGCATAGTAGGCCCACTGGGCGATGACGAGGGCAATGATGATCTTGTCGATCCCTTTGCCGAGGAGTGCCAGGAGGATGAGCGCAATCAACACCGCCGGGAAGGACAACTGCACGTCCACAATGCGCATGATGATGGATTCGGTCCGCCCCCCCGCATAGGCGGCAATGAGTCCGACGGACATGCCGACAATCAGCGCGATGACGGCGCTCATCACCCCCACCGACAGCGAGACCCTCAGACCGTACAAAATCGCCGAATAGAGGTCGCGCCCAGACCCGTCGGTGCCCAGCCAAAAGGTGTAGCCGTCAAAGGCTTGGGAGCCAGGCGGCATCCTGGAATCCATGATGGAGACGGTGGCAAGATCGTAAGGGTCTTGCGGTGTGATCCAGGGCGCAAAGATTGCCGCAAGGACAATGAGGATGAGGACCCCGAGGGCCGTCAGCGCAATCTTGCTTTCGCAAAACTCCGACCAGAAGCGGCGCAGCGGCGTCTCCACCTTCTCGCGGCTTGCTTGGGCGGCTGCGTCGGCGGGGCGGGTGTCGGTGATGTCGGCCATCAGCTCAGCCCTTCTGTCCTGAGACGCGCACCCTCGGGTCGAGGACGGCGTAAACAAGGTCCACCAGAAGGTTGATCACCACGAACACGAAGACGATCAGCATCAGGTAGGCGACAATCACAGGCCGGTCGAGCGTCTGTATGGACTCAATCAAGAGTTTGCCCATTCCCGGCCAGGCAAAGATG
>JBCDCF010000629.1:0-2811 GCA_039182345.1 Pseudomonadota bacterium | reverse complement strand
GGCGCACTCAGGATGATTGCGCCTTTCCGAAAGCTAGGGTACTGCAGCGTCGTGAGTGCATCTTGGTAGGCCAACACACAACTCGCCTCAATCCACGGCTCTTTCGGATCACCCCGAGAGCCGACCTTGCTCCAGTCGCAGCGAAGGTCCGCTTCGTCCGCCAGCTTACGCAAGAAAGTCAGCCACAACACGTCCGTCGAGCGCATTGCGGACATGAGCTATGCCCGGAAACGCCACCCCAGAGTGCCTATGAAATACATCAACCTTGATAGAATTTGCCAATACCCCTAGCAGATCTCACGCCCAGCGATCGCATCGTTGTTTTGGAGTGCTTGCGCTCAGCAGCCCATGGTCCGTTCTATCCTGACAGGGAGTTCGGAACGCTGTTCGGATTCACGCGCAAGGAAATACAGGCATTGGTCGATCAATGGCCTGACATCGATGACTCTGACGAAGAAACCTATGCCGCGATCAGCAACGCGATGAACAACCTGATCATCTATCCAATCGACAACCCACATCTGTGGAGCGATTACATATCGGTGAGCCAGAGCGACGTCGCGAGGATATTCTCGCTTTGGCGTGGTCGCGTCCCCACCGACCCTCTCGACGGTATGTTTTAGGGTGTGGACCCCTAAAGCGCCATCACATGGTTGTCCCAGGCAACGGGCGCGTGGCCGGGGGACCCGCCAAGGGGCACAAGCTGTCCCAGGCCCGTGGTGAGGAGAAGGCCGCGCCTGCCGTGGGGGGCGGCGCCGCACACATCGCGCAGTGCGTGGCGGGCACGCAGGGACCGTGTGGCACCATCCCAGACAAGGGCGGTGCCGCCGCGGGGGCTTGTGGTCACCACCGTCGCGCCGTCCCGGCTGGCCGCCACCGACCCCACATACTGATTGAGCGCGGCAAAGGCGCTGCCGGGTGCGTCCACCAGGGCAAGGCCCCGACGGTCATCGAACGTGCCCACCAAAGGCACCGCATCCTCGGAAGGTCCCTCATACTGGGCGCCGAACCACAGGTGGCCCTTGCCGGTCTCGGCCATGTGCCTGATGGAGACCTTGTGGAGTGACGGGGGAAGCTCCGCCTTTGCCAACACAGCCCCGTCGTCGGCGCGCAACAGCACCAATGACGGGCGCATGGTGGGAAGGTTCAACTTGATGCGCGGAAAGTCGGGGTGGGTGGCAATGCCACCATTGGCAACGGCAAGGGTTTTGCCGTCAGACAGCGCCAGGATCTCGTGGGGGCCGATGCCATCTGTGCCAAACTCACCGAGCCGCCTGTATCCGTCTGTTGCATCGTAAATGCCGACCACACCTCGCTAGGCGTCGAAATCGTTCTCGGCGGTGTAGAGCAGTTGGCCATCGGCAGAGTAAGCACCATGACCGGCAAACATCCTGCCCTCAGGCGGCGCGAACGCTGCCATGCGGGCAAGGCGTTTCAGATCAAACACGACGGCAAATCGGCCTGGTCGCCGGGCAAACAGGACGGCGCGGTCGCGCTGCGGGGAGAGCGCGCCGCCGTGACCGCGCGCATCAAGGGGTTCGCTCAGGCGGATGCGGCCTTCCTCGTCCACAATGGCGGCGGCCATGCGCCCGTTCTGCAGCCGGCATCCGGCGAGATAAAGCGCCCTCTCGCCCGCCCCGACGCGAAACGGCAAAAGGCTCGCGCCAACCCCCAACAGTGCGGCGCGACGGGTCAGGCGACCGCTTTGCGCGTCAGTCGCCATCAAGGGCGTTGAAGCCTGCCGCAAGGCCGAGAGCCCCTTGGATCCGCTCGGCAATCAAGCGCTGGGCAGCGCCAAGGGGGATGGCGGCGTAGGCCAGCCGGCGGTGGGCACCCTCGTTTTGCGCAAGGTCCAGGAACGGCTCGCCGCTTTCCATCAAAGGGGCAAGGGCCCTGTCCACCTGCGCCAACTCGAACAGGGCGGACTTCACCAGCGTGTCGTCATCCAGAAGGTCGCCGACACCTGCCTCAAGCAATGTGCGGACGGCATCCACATTGGCCGCCACCATGGGAAGGGTCAGGTTGGACCGCCACAAAGGGGCGCGCTTGGGTTTGGCATCGTCAGGCGCCTTGCCGACGACGGCGCTGAGCTTTTGCACCCCCGCAAGCTCAAGCTGCGTGGCGGCGGCCTGAAGAATGTCCTGCAGGACTTCGCCATGGCTGCGATAGGTGGGGTTGTCGCTGCCGGCCTCGGCAAGGGTCTGCGCAAACGATCCGCGCCATGCCTGTGCCATGTCAGCGCCCACGGCGGCCATCGCCTTAGCAACGGTGCGGGCATAGGCGCAGCGAAACCCTGCGTGCGCGGCAAGACTGTCACTGCCGCTGCCGAAAAGAGTGAACTCAAGGGCCACAAGGCCTTGGACTGCCACGCTTTTTTGGGTGAGCGTTGCAAGGGTCGTGGCGCTTTCGTCTTCCTCGGCAAGAATGCGCTGGACCTGGCGAAGGCCTCTGCCCCGCCTGTCGGGCCAGAAGAACAGCCGCTCATACCGGTTTTCGTCACGCGCCGGCCCGAACCTGTAGGGCTCGATGTGGGCGTAAGCGGCAACAAGGTCGCCAAACCCCTCATGGGCTGCCGACAAAGCCTCCGCCGAGGGGGCCGCGCACAACGCATCTACGCGGGCGTGCTGGTCGCTGGCGGCTTCGGCAAAACGTTCATAGGCCGGCACGATCACCGTGTTCACCAAGCGGTCGACGGCAGGGGCGAAGGCCCGCTCCTGCGCACCGACAGGCGCTGCAACCAAAACCAGTGCAAGGGCCATGACGGCGCGCATCACAGTGACTTAACGAAGCGGATCAGGGCCGCCCGTTCCT
>JBCDCF010000628.1:0-2812 GCA_039182345.1 Pseudomonadota bacterium | reverse complement strand
GATCGCCACGGGAATCACAAGGACAATGCCGGCGGCACAGATCTGCGCCCATTCAATTCCCGTGGCGCCCATGGCGGAGGAGATTTTGACAGGCAGCGTCTTCGCCTTCGTGGTGGCAAGGACGGAGGAGAAGGTGAACTCGTTCCAGGCGAAGATGAAGCAGAACCCTGCCGTTGCCGCGATGCCGCCGCGCACCATCGGCACCACAAGGTGCCAGAACGCGTAAAGCCGGGTGTAGCCGTTGACGAGGGCAATGTTTTCCACCTCCTTCGGCACACCGTCGAAGAAACCCTTCATGATCCAGGTGGCAAGGCCAAGGTTGATGAAGGTGGTTACCAAGATGAGGCCGGTCACCGTGTCGGTCAGCCCCAGCTTTGCAAACATGGAGTGGTAGAAGACGAGCACGGCCACGGGCGGGATCATGCGCGTCGACAGTGCAAAGAACATGAAGTCATCGCGCCCGGGGAAGGCAAAGCGCGAGCAGGCATAGCCCGCCAGCGTGCCGAAGGTGACGGCGAGCACCGTGCCCCCCACAGAGACGATGATGGAGGTGATCAATGCGTCCACAAGGCCGATGGCAGTGGCGGTCTGCTTGGCCTCGCCCACCCCGAAAACGGCCTGATAGCTGGTCCAGTCGGGCGTGAAGAAAAGCTGCGGCGGCCAGGTGAACAGTTCTTGCCGGTCTTTCAGGGATGACAAGAACATCCAGAAGATCGGCCCGAAGGAAAAGGCCAGGTACACGCCGATGACGATCATCACCGGAAGAAACGCGAGGGGAGATCGGCGCATGGGGCCTTTCCTCAATCAAACGCGGGCAACAACCCGAAACGGAGGCGACCTGAAACAGGCCGCCTCCACACCGCCATGGGCACCAATCAGTCGACCGGGAGGGCGACGACCTCTTGCGACCCGACGGGGGTGATCATGGTGTCGGGCACCTCAGGGGCGCTGTCGCCACGCTTGATCTCGTAACCGGCACGCTCAAGCACATCCTCGTGCCGCTCGGCCGCATCGTCCAACGCTTCTTGGACGGTCTTGCGGCCGGAGATGGCGTTGGAGACCTCTTCTTGCAGAATGTCCAGGAGGATGGAGTATTCAGGCAGGTGCCAATAGTCGTTGGTGTGGTCCAACGCCGTGGCAAAGTGCTTGTTGTAGCTGTTGAGGCCCTGCCATTCCGGGCTGTCCAAGACCTCCTTCAGGCCCGTCTGGCACACGGCGGCGTAGCGCTTTTGCTGCTCGGGCTGGAAGTACCACTCCATGAACTTGGTGAGGGTGTCGATCTTGCCCGAATAGGCGTTGATGCCCATGCCCTGGCCGCCGACGGAGAATTCGCGGCGGAACAGACCATCACGGCCCACGGCGCCCGGAAGGTTGGCGAACCCTGTGTTCTCCGCGTGGGGGTTCACGTTGGGGTCTGAGTTGGAGCCGTGGAAGTAGTACCACTGCATGGCCATGGCGAGCTTGCCTTGCTGGAAGGCGGCATTCACCTCATCCCAGCCCCAGTTCTGGCTGCCTGGAGGGCCGAACTGGAACATGTCCACATAGGCCTGCACACCGTCCACCGAGGCGGGCGAGTTGAGATAGCCTTTCACCTCATAGGTTTCGGGGTTGTAGAGTTCGCCGCCGAACGACCACAGGAACGAGTTGGACGCTGTGGTGGCAAAGTCATACTCGCGGCCGCCCATCTGGCCCCAGCCAAAAAGGTCTTCATCGGGCCGTGTGAAGAATTCGGCCACCTCTTTGGCCTCTTGATACGTCTGCGGGACGGTGAGGTCGCGGCCATATTTTTCTTTGAAGGCGGCCTGCTCGTCGGGGTTTTCGAACAGATCCTTGCGGTACATGAAGCCGTAAGCATCCTGGTTGACCGGTAGGCCCCAGAACTTCCCCGAACCGTCAGGATATTCGCCATAGCGGGCAAGACTTGCGGCGGGGAAGAGGTCCGCATTCAAGACGTCCGAGCTTGCAAACACATCGTTGACCGAATGGGCGTGGCCGCCGCCGGCAAACTCTGCGGTGGACTGGCTGTCCCACATGGCAAAGTCGAACGCATCGCCTTGGATGGCAAACTCAGAGGCGATCTTGTTGTGCCACTCAGGCCCATAAGGAACCAGAGCCGGCACGATGGTGATGTCGCCAGGATAGTCCTGGGCAATTTCCACAAAGGCGTCGGCACAGGTGCCTGCGTGCCAGACAAAGGTCAGGTCCTCGGCCTTCGCCGCGCCTGCGGCAAGCGCCAGGCTCGATACCATGGCCGCAGCGGCCACGGGGCGGAACAGTTTGCTATTCATTGTCGTCCTCCCTTTCGTTATCGGTTTTGGGCGCAGCATGCGCCCTATCGTCGGATCGACGCGCCGAACGGCCGCGTCGTCTTTGGCTTGGCCGCGCCTAGCTGGCGCGCCGCCGTTGGGTGCGCCGCGTGGTCTTGCGGGCGCGCGGCTTGGGGCGGCTTGGGGCAGGCGCCTCGTAGATGAGGCGGCGCGCCTCGGCCATCATCGCCGTCGGGTCCTTGGCCTGGAACAGGTTGCGGCCGAACAAGATGCCTTTGGAGCCGGCCTTCATAAGGTCGGCAATGAGGGTGTGGACGCCCTTGTCGTCCCCCTCATGGGCGCCCCCTGCCACAAGAATGGGCGCGTCCACAGCGTCCACCACGGTCCGGAAACTTGCCGTCGACCCCGACCAGTCGGTCTTGATGACGTCCGCACCCACCTCCACCGCCATGCGGCAGTTGTGGGAAATGACGTCGGCGTCGAACGGGTCGTCGATGAGACCGCCGCGGGCGGCCATCGGTTCGATGATGTAGGGCATGCCGTAG
>JBCDCF010000627.1:0-2813 GCA_039182345.1 Pseudomonadota bacterium | reverse complement strand
CGCCAGGGTCCAGGAACACCACCTGAGCCCCATCGAGCGCCTCGGCACAGGTGGCCGGGAACCGCGGCAGCGGCACGGCGCCGGCCCGCCCACAGGCAAGGGCAACGCCATTGTCTTCAATCACAAGGCCTGTTTCGGCGATTGTCGCGGCCACATCGCCCTGATCGCCGAACGTCCACAGCGCAACGTCATGGCCCAAGGCGGCAAGGTCGGCGGCAAGCACCACGCCAATATTGAGGGGAGAGTTGCCGAGGACCGCAACGCGCATCAAGACGTCTCCGTGAGTTTGGTGGTTGCTGCAGCGTCGACGCCGCCCACAACGCTGGACCCCCGCACGGTGAGCGAGCACGGCAGAAGCTGCGCTGTGGGGGTCAGTGTTTCGCCGCGCACGGCGGCCTGGATGATGTCGATGCCCTTCTCCAGCATGTCGGCCACGGGAAGGTGCACGCTGGTGAGGTCGTACCCTGTCCATGCGGCGTTGGGCACATCGTCGAAACCAACCACAAGGCAGTCGTCCGGCACGCGCACGCCATGGTGGCCGCGCATCCTGTCCATCACGCCGAATGCGCTGAGATCGTTGGCGCACAGCACCGCATCGGGCCGCATTCCCTCACCAAAAAGGGCGTCGGCCGCAGCAGTGCCGCCTTCATAGGTGTAGTGGCCGTCAACGATTTGGACCGGCGTAAGGCTTGCCGCGAGGAGACCTTCCCTGAAGCCGGCTTCGCGCGCCTGCGCGGTTGGCGCACTGGCAGGGCCGCTGACGATCGCAACCCGGGACGCGCCCTGTTCGGCCACATGAAGGGCGGCAAGCATGCCCCCTTGCTCCAGATCGCTGGACACCGAAGAGACAGGCGGGCGCGCCACCACGCGGTTGAACAGGATCAGCGGCGCGCCGAATGCCTGGCAGGCGCGCACCATGGACGGCTCGATCCCCATGGAGGTCATCACCACGGCGGCCACCTGGTAGCCTTCGATGACCCTGCGCAGGGACTCCAGCGACGGATCAGCCGTCACCATCACCGTGATGGGCACGATACCAGCCCGCTGCAGCGCCTCTGTCATCGACTGGGCGAGGGCGGCGTGAAAGGGGTTCATCAGGTCGCCGTGGGCAATGGCGACAATGCTGCTGCGGCGCGAGATCAGCGCCTGCGCCAAGGGGTTGGGCCGATAGCCAAGGGCCTCAGCGGCGCTCTCCACAGCACGGCGTGTGTCGTCGGCCACAACAGCGCCTGGGGTGAACACGCGTGAGACGGTGGAGCGGGACACCCCCACCTGTCGCGCAACGTCCTTCGCGGTAACCCTCACGCCCGTCTCCCCTTCACGCGGTGCCGGCCTGCTTGTCGCGCCGCACAAGCGTGCTGGCAAGGAGCGCGCACAAAAGGCCGGCGACCGCAAAGGGCCACCCGTCGGCCATGTCGCCCATGGCCGACCACAGGAAGAACACCCCGGCTGCTGCAAAGACGAGACGCGACGCCAGCGTCAAAGGCCGTGCCCAAAACCCTTCCACAGCAATGGGCATGACCACGAAGAGGCCGCACAACACCACGAAATCAAACAAGATTTCGGGGATGTCGGGGGACAGCAAGCTGCCAAAGGCAAACACGAACGGCACCACGTAGAGCGCCTTTGCCATCAACACGCTCTGAAAGCCCGTCTTCATGGGTGGGGCGCCTGCCACCCGTGCGGCGGCAAACGCGGTCATGCAGATGGGGGGCGTGATGGTGGAGTCCTGGCTGAACCAGAAAATCACAAGGTGCGCGGTGAAAAGGGGGAGTCCCAGTTCCACAAGCGCAGGGGCGCCGAGCGCTGCAATCAGCACATAGGCGGCCGGCACCGGCAGGCTCATCCCAAGGACGTATGACATCAGCCCGATGAGAACGAGGGCGATGAAGAGGCTCCCGCCGGAAAAGTCCAGGATGATGGAGGAGACCTTCACCAACAGCCCCGTGATGGTCATGACCGCGTAGATGATGGCAGCGCTCGCCGCGAGGGCCGACAGGGTGATGGCGACCCGCGTTGCCCCTTCGGCCGCCACGATGAGCCTGTGAAGGGAAAGCCGTGTGCCGCGCCTCAGGTAACTGACGAGGATGGTGACGAGCACGCAACTCGCCCCCGCCCAGAACGGCGTGTAGCCGTAGAGGAGAAAGCCGATCAGCACCGCGATGGGTATGAAGACGTGCCCACCCTCTTTGATGACGGCCGCAAAGCGCGGCAGCTCATCCTTGGGAAGGCCCGACAGACCGTCTTTGCGGGCTTTGATGTCCACGTAAAAGTAGAGAGAGACGTAGTAGAGAACGGCAGGAAGGGCCGAGTAGGCCAGGATCTCCACCAGGGGCCGGCCTGTGAACTCGGCCAGGATGAAGATGGTCGCCCCCATGATGGGTGGTGTCAGAACACCCCCCACGGACGCGGTCGCTTCGATGGCAGCCGCCACATGGGGCTTGAAACCGACGCGCTTCATCATCGGGATGGTGAGGGAACCCGTGGTCATCACGTTGCCGATGGAGCTGCCTGACAGCATCCCCATGAACGCGCTGCCGATGATGGCGACCTTGGCCGGCCCGCCCCGCCTGTGCCCTGCAGCAGCGAACGCAAGGTCGGTGAAGATGCGGTCGCTGCGCGAGGCGCGCATGAAGACACCGAGCGCCAGAAACACGAAGATGAACGTTGCCATCAGGCCGAGGATGAAATTGAAGAGCCCGCCTGGCAGCAGGTAGATGCTCTCCACAAGACTGTCGACGGACGTGCCCTGGTGGCGAAAGACGCCTGGCCAGTAAGGACCCGTCAATGCGTAGGTGATGAAGACGACGTTG
>JBCDCF010000626.1:0-2821 GCA_039182345.1 Pseudomonadota bacterium | reverse complement strand
TCTGCGCTGATGGTCATCTCCTCGCGCAATCCAGTCCACTCTGTGCTGTTCCTGATTCTGGCCTTCCTGAACGGGGCAGGGATCTTCATGCTGACGGGGGCGGAATTCCTCGCCCTCATCCTCATCGTGGTCTACGTGGGCGCGGTCCTGGTCCTGTTCCTATTCGTGGTCATGATGCTGGACGTGGACTTTGTTGCACTGCGGCAAGGCTTTATGCAGTACCTGCCCGTGGGCGCCTTGGTGGGGATCGTCCTTCTGGTGGAGCTGATCCTCGTGCTGGGCGCCTACACCATTGCACCGTCCCTGGTGGGTGAGGCGGCGCTCCCCATCCCGCCCCAGGGCGAGATGACCAACACAGAAGCCCTCGGCATGGTCATCTACACCAAATACGCCTTCTTCTTTCAGCTGAGCGGTCTCATCCTTCTGGTGGCGATGGTGGGGGCGATCGTCCTCACCCTGCGCCACAACGAAAAGGCCAAGCGGCAGAACGTTGCCGCCCAGGTGGGCCGGCGGCCCGAGGAGGCCGTCGAGGTGCGCGATGTTGCCTCAGGCAAAGGGCTGACACTGTGACCATCGGCCTGTCCCACTACCTCACGGTCGCAGCGATCCTGTTTGTCATCGGCGTGTTCGGCATCTTTCTGAACCGCAAGAACGTCATCGTCATTTTGATGTCCATCGAACTGATCCTGCTGGCGGTGAACATCAATTTCGTCGCCTTCTCACAAGCGCTCAACGACCTCGTGGGGCAGGTGTTCGCGCTCTTCGTCATCACGGTGGCAGCGGCGGAAGCAGCCATCGGCCTTGCCATCCTCGTCGCCTTCTTCCGCAACCGCGGCTCCATCGCGGTGGAAGACATCGACACTTTGAAAGGCTGACGGCACCCCGATGGTCGAGATCCTCGTCTTCCTCCCGCTGATCGGCTTCCTGGTCGCGTTCCTGTTCGGCCGGCAGATCGGCGACATGGCGTCCATGGTGGCGACCACCGGGCTCGTGTTTGTTTCGGCGGCCCTGTCCTGGGCGGTGTTCATCACCTGGGGCTTCGGCGATGCGGCCACCGAACGGGTGCTCCTTGCCGAGTGGATCGTCTCAGGCGACCTTGAGATTGCCTGGCGCCTCAGGGTCGACACCCTGACGGCGGTGATGCTGGTGGTGGTGAATACCGTCTCAGCGCTCGTGCACCTTTATTCCTTCGGCTACATGAGCCACGACAAGTCGAAGGCAAAATTCTTCGCCTATCTGTCGCTCTTCACCTTCGCCATGCTGATGCTGGTGACGGCCGACAACCTGGTTCAGATGTTCTTCGGCTGGGAAGGGGTGGGCCTTGCCTCCTACCTTCTGATCGGCTTCTGGTCCGACAGGGCCTCGGCCAATGCGGCGGCCATCAAGGCGTTCGTTGTGAACCGTGTGGGGGACTTCGGTTTCCTCCTCGGCATCTTCACCCTGTTCGCGCTGACGGGATCAGTGGGGCTTGATGCGATCTTTGCCGCAGGGCCCCAGGCCGCCCAGCTCACCTTCTCGTTCCTGGGCTTTGAGGTGCCTGCCATCGAGCTGGCGTGCCTGTTGTTGTTCATCGGCGCCATGGGCAAGTCCGCCCAGTTCCTGCTGCACACCTGGCTGCCCGACGCCATGGAGGGCCCGACGCCCGTCTCTGCGCTGATTCATGCGGCGACCATGGTGACGGCAGGCGTCTTCATGGTGGCGCGCATGTCGCCAGTGTTCGAGTTTGCGCCTGTTGCCCTTGCGGTGGTGACGTTCATCGGCGCCACGACGGCAATGTTCGCCGCCACCATCGGCTGCGCCCAGAACGACATCAAGCGGGTGATCGCCTACTCCACCTGCTCGCAGCTGGGCTATATGTTTGCTGCCCTCGGGGTGGGGGCCTACTCCATCGCCATCTTCCACCTGTTCACCCACGCCTTCTTCAAGGCGCTCCTGTTCCTGTCGGCAGGCTCCGTCATCCACGCCATGCACGATGAGCAGGACATGCGCCGTATGGGCGGCCTGTGGCGCAAGATCCCGTGGACCTATGGGGCCATGCTTGTGGGAACGCTCGCCCTCACAGGCTTCCCGCTGACAGCCGGCTACTACTCCAAGGATGCCATCGTCGAGGCCACCTTCGTGGGCCAGAACGCCTTTGCCATGTACGCCTTTGTGCTTCTTGTGGCGGCCGCAGCGTTGACGGCGTTCTACTCCTGGCGCGCGGTGTTCATGACCTTCCACGGGCCGACGCGCGCGCCTGCCGATACGTTCAAGCACGCGCACGAATCGCCGCCCTCCATGCTGATCCCCCTCATGGTCCTGTCCGTGGGGGCGCTGGTGGCGGGGGCTGTGTTTTATCCGCAGTTTGCCGGCAAGGCGTATGAGGCGTTCTGGAACGGTGCGCTCTACACAGGCGCCGACAACCACGTCCTGCACGACTTCCACGGTGTGCCCGAGTGGGTGGTCCTGTCGCCTGCCATTGCCATGGCGGTGGGGCTCGTGGTGGCGGTGCTGATGTATCTTGTCTTCCCGTCCTCGCCGAAGGCCGCGGTGGCGGCAATGCCCCGCCTCCACAAGTTCTTCTTGAACAAGTGGTATTTCGACGAGCTCTACGACTTTATCTTCGTGCGGCCCGTGAAGGCGCTCGGGCGCCTGTTCTGGGCCGGCGACGGCAAGGTCATCGACGGTGTCGGGCCGGACGGGATTGCCGCCAGGGTGCGCAACCTTGCCGGCCTCGCAAGCCGCCTTCAGTCCGGCTACCTTTACCACTACGCGTTCGTCATGCTGACCGGGATCGCCGTCTTCGTGACGATCATGATCATGCTCCAGCGGGGCCTTTTGT
>JBCDCF010000625.1:0-2838 GCA_039182345.1 Pseudomonadota bacterium | reverse complement strand
TGCTTTCTTGCCACCGAGCCGCGGCGCGCAAACACCCCTTATGCCCTCAGCCATTGCGTGGGGGTCGTCGGTGCCAACGCCGTGACCCGCTATGATGCTGTGGCAAGCGTGGAAGCAGGCTTTGCGGGCGAGGAACTGACCGCGCTGTGGCCCCACAAGGATGGCTGGGCGCTGACAGAGCGCTACGCCTTCCCCTTCATGCACGTGTTCTGCGCCGTGCGCCGGGGCTGACCCCGGCGGACGACAGCACCGCCAAGCGGCGGATCAGCCCATGGTGGAGTTGAAGTTGCCACCGTCCAGGAGGACGTTCTGGCCCACCATGAAGCCCACGTGCTCAGAGCACAGGAACGCACACACCCTGCCAAAGTCCTGAGGCGTGCCGAACCGCCCGCGCGGAATGGAGGCTTGGGCGCGCTCGCGTGCGGCCTCAGGGGTGATCCCTTCGCGCTTGGCAATGCTGGCCATCAGCTGCTTGATCCTGTCGGTGTCGTGCTGACCCGGCAGGATGTTGTTCATGATGACGCCGTGCTTGGCCACCTGCCGCGCGGTGCCTGCCACAAACCCCGTCAACCCCGCACGCGCCCCGTTGGACAGGCCAAGCTGGGGGATCGGCGACTTCACCGAGCCTGAGGTGATGGAGACGACGCGCCCCCACTCCCGCTCGATCATTCCCGGCAGCACAGCCGTTGCCAGAAGGATCGGGGTGATCATGTTGGCGTTGGTGGCGCTTTCCCACTCCGCCTTGCCCCATTCGGACCAAAGGCCTGGGGGCGGGCCACCGGCATTGTTGACCAAAATGTCGGGATTGGGCTCGGCCTCCAGCAGCGCGGCGCGGCCCTCATCGGTGGTGACATCGGCGGCGATCGCCTTCACCTCGACGCCGAAGCGCTTTGAAATGTCTTCCGCCGTGGCGTCCAGCGTCTCTTGCGTGCGTCCGTTGAGGACGAGGTTGACACCCGCCTCCGCCAGCGCTTCGGCCGACCCACGACCCAAACCCCTTGATGATGCACACACGATGGCGCGGCGGCCTTTGATACCCAAGTCCATGCTCGTTCCCTCAGATTGCGCTAGCCGCATGGCACGGCCGGGCGCGGTCCTGCAAGGGCCTTTAACACTGGTCTGAAAGAGAGATCTCGGCCTCGGCACCGAATTTGCTTGGCAATGGGCGTGCAATGTGTATTCGTGTCAATCTGAGAGATAGCGCTCTGATACGACAACGTACGAGCGCGACGAGGGAATCCTCGGCTGCTGGTCAAAACCCGGCCTTGGACATTGGATTGAAGCGGAGAACGACCGGCAGAATCGGTCGATTCCAGAAAATGGTGTCGGTCTGCCCATGTGCGCCGACCATGTGATGATTAAGTCTTGAGCACCTCAACCAATTTTTGATGCCACAAAGAGGTCGCCGTGCGGGCGCGTTGGAACATCTATGTATCCAACAGGTCAGCCCGCAGCGGCCCGGTGGGTCGAAATGTGTGCTGAGACTTGGAAGAGACTTCGCCGTCGGGCGTGGGGCGCGGCGTTGAAGAGACCTGAGATAGGAGGCCTTCATGGCAACGGGTACAGTTAAGTGGTTTAATGGGACGAAGGGCTATGGCTTCATTCAGCCTGATGAAGGCGGGGCTGATGTGTTCGTGCACATCTCCGCAGTCGAACGGGCCGGCATGACGTCACTGACCGAAGGTCAGCGGGTGAGCTATGAAATGTTCAGAGATCCCAAGCGCGGGCGTACGTCTGCGGAACA
Source organism: Pseudomonadota bacterium (assembly GCA_039182345.1). GTDB lineage: Bacteria > Pseudomonadota > Alphaproteobacteria > Rhizobiales > Amorphaceae > Acuticoccus. Next base: position 1,094 of record JBCDCF010000625.1, on the reverse strand, counting down.
ACTGAAAGCGGTCTAACCGCTCCCACGTTCTACGTGGATTTGGGGCGTCGGTTCAGTCTAACGGCTGTACCGGCGCTTTTTTGTGCGCCAAATTGGTTAGATGGACGGTGGGGCAAGGCCCCTGCGTGCAGCCGCTGCGGTAAGGGTGTTCACCAGAAGATAGGCGATTGTCATGGGGCCGACGCCACCGGGAACGGGGGTGATGGCGCCCGCGTGCCCGGCCTCGTCGAAGGCAACATCGCCCACAAGGCGGGTGCGGCCTTCCCCGCGCTCAGGCGCAGGCACGCGGTTGATGCCAACGTCAATGACCGTTGCGCCAGACTTGATCCAGTCGCCACGCACAAAGTGCGCTCGCCCGATGGCGGCCACAACAACGTCCGCACCGCGGCACAAACCCGGAAGGTCCCGCGTGCGCGAATGGGCCATGGTCACCGTGGCATTCTCCGCCTGGAGGAGGAGCCCCACAGGCTTGCCCACAAGGATGGAGCGGCCGATGACGACGGCGTTCGCCCCTTCGAGCGTGGCCGCACCGCGGGCCAAATCCACAATACCCTGCGGCGTACATGCCACCAGGTAAGGACGCCCCAAAAGTAGGCGGCCCGCATTGACGGCCGTCAATCCGTCCACGTCCTTGCCAGGATCGATGGTGCCGATGACGCGATTGGCGTCGATGTGCGAAGGCAGCGGCATCTGCACCAAAATGCCGTCAACCGCATCGTCCGCGTTGAGGGCGGCGACGGTGGCGACCACGTCCTGTTCGCTGGCATCGGCGGGAAGGCGGCGCTCGATGGAGGTGATGCCCACCTCGCCGCAGCGGCGCACCTTGTTGGCCACATAGACCGCGCTTGCAGGGTCATCCCCCACCAGGACCACAGCGAGCGTCGGAGGGCCGTAGGTGGCCGCGAGGGCAGCGACCTTACGGTCGATCTCGGCCGCGCGGGCCTTCCCGTCGATGAGGGCGGTCACGCTAGTACGCGAGGGCTGAGAAGTTGCGTACGATCAGCGTTTGCAGGAAGAACAGGCCGAGCAGCAGGACCAGAGGCGACAGGTCGAGCCCGCCAATGTTTGGAAGTGCGCGGCGGATGGGCCCCAGC
>JBCDCF010000624.1:0-2840 GCA_039182345.1 Pseudomonadota bacterium | reverse complement strand
TCCTGCACATCGTTGAGGTCGAGGAAGCGGGCCACCAGCAGCGGTCCCATCTCGGAAATGGTGGTGCGGATGGGGTGGCCTTTGTCGCCGAAAAGGTCCCAGAACACGGTGGGCGAGGCGGAAAATTCATAGTCTTCGCCAAGGCCGATGGTGTCGGCGCGCTTGGTCAGAAAGTCCTTCTGGGTGCCGGCGACGGCAAGTCCCGACAGGTCGCCTTTGATGTCGGCGCAGAAGGTGGGGACGCCCGCCTTGGAGAAGCCCTCTGCGAGAATTTGGAGCGTCACCGTCTTGCCGGTGCCTGTGGCGCCTGTGACGAGGCCATGCCTGTTGGCTTTGTCCAGGCGCAGATATTGCGGCGCTTCGGCACTGCCCAGGAAGATTTGGTCGGGAAGAAGGACGCTCACGGGTAAAGGGCTCCTGACGCTCCGGCGGGGTCACGATAGCTGCGCGGCACAGCGAAGGCGAGGGGATGACGGTTGAGTGCGCCCCTCGCACGCGATACACCGCGCCGCGAACGGAGGCGGCAATGGCGAAGAACAAGGCGAACAGGCCCAAGGCAAGGCTGCCAAGGGGGCTTGCCGATCGTGGACCGGATGAAATCCGTGCCACGGCGCACCTGTTCGACACCATTCGCGGGGTTTATGAGCGCGCGGGCTTTGAGGCTGTGGAAACGCCGCTGATCGAGTACGCGGACGCGCTGGGCAAGTTTCTGCCTGACGAGGATCGGCCCAACGAGGGCGTCTTTGCCTTCCAGGACGATGACGAGCAGTGGCTCAGCCTGCGCTACGATCTGACGGCGCCCCTCGCCCGTTATGTGGCAGAGAACTTCGACCGCATCCCTAAGCCTTACAAGAGCTATCGCGCTGGCTGGGTGTTCCGCAACGAAAAGCCCGGGCCTGGCCGATTCCGCCAGTTCATGCAGTTCGATGCCGACATTGTGGGCGCCGCCTCGCCCATTGCCGATGCGCAGATCTGCATGATGGCCGCCGACACCATGGAGGCCTTGGGCTTTGGGCGCGACGAGTACGTGATCCGCGTCAACTCGCGCAAAGTTCTGGACGGCGTTTTGAACTCCATCGGGCTGGAGGAGGAAGATCCGCGGCGCCTGTCGGTCCTGCGCTCCATGGATAAGGCCGACAAGTTTCCCCTTGAGGAGGTGGCAAAGCTCCTCGGCCCTGGTCGGCAGGACGAGAGCGGCGCCTTCACCAAAGGTGCTGGCCTAGATGGGGCGCAGATCGAGACCGTTCTTGCCCTCCTCGACCCCAATCACGAAAGCCCGCCGACGGACGACCTGTCCGCCATTGCCGACCATGTGGGTGCGTGCGGCTATGAGACCATCCGCGTCGACCCGTCGGTGGTGCGAGGGCTCGAGTATTATACGGGCGCCGTGTTCGAGGCCGAGCTCACCTTCGACATCCGCGACGATAAGGATAGGCCCGTGCGGTTCGGCTCCGTGGGCGGCGGCGGGCGCTATGACGGTCTCGTGGGCCGTTTCCGCGGCGACACTGTGCCTGCGACGGGGTTTTCGGTGGGCGTGTCGCGCCTCCAGGCCGCCATTGCCGCACGCGCCGAACAGGACGCTGCGCCCAAAGGCCCTGTGGTGGTGACGGTGATGGATCGCGAGGCCATCGCCGACTACCAGAAGACGGCCGATGCCCTGCGCGCTGCCCTCAACACCGATGGCAGGACGGTGCCTGTGGAGATGTACGCCGGCGACAGCGGCATGAAGGCACAGCTGAAGTACGCCGACCGTCGCAACGCCCCTTGCGTCATCATCCAAGGCTCCAACGAGCGGGAGGCCGGCAAGGTGCAGATCAAAGACCTTGCGGCAGGAAAGCGCGCATCGGAGGAGATCGCCGACAACGAGGCCTGGCGCGCAAGCCGCCCCGCCCAGTTCGAGGTGGACGATGACGTGGCCGCCATCGCCGAGGCCGTCAGGCGGATCCTCGATGAGCGTTGAGCGCTTGATGGCCGTCATCGAGGCGGCGAGCGAGGCGGCCTTCAGCCCCGCCGTGCTCCAGCCTGCCGACGTGTTCGTGGAGTTGGCAGGGGAGGAGTTCCGCAAGCGCCTCTTCACCACAGAGGGGCCCAACGGGGAGGCGCTGTGCCTGCGGCCCGACTTTACGATCCCCGTGTGCCTCCATCACCTGTCGACGGCGCGCCAGACCCCCACGACCTACTCCTATCGCGGCAAGATTTTCCGCCGCCGCAGGGCTTACGGAAAGCCTGAGTTCGAGCAGGCCGGCACCGAGTGGCTCGGCCACGATGATGAGATGGGCACGGACGCGCGCCTGTTTGCCCTTGCGGTGGAGTGTGCTGAAGCGGTGGGCCTGGTGCCCGACGTCAGGGTGGGCGATGCCAACATTTTTGGCGCGCTGGTGAAGGCGGTGGGCCTGTCCTCCGTATGGCGCCATCGCTTGTCGGTCTCGCTGGGCGACACGGCGCGCATGTCGGCGGCCCTTGGCAGGCTCACCCGTGGCGACCAGGCCGATGGGATTGGCGCGCGCCTTGCCCCTGCCCTTGCCCATGTGGACGAACGCCAGGCAAGGGCCATCGTGGAGGCGGTGATCGGCATGCCGCACCACGCCTCTGTGGGCGGGCGCACCGCACGCGACATTGCCGAGAGGATCATGGACCAGGCCGCCAATGCGGCAACGGGAGATGAGCGCGCTGCCGAAGTGATCCAGCGCTACCTTGCCATTGACGTGCCTTTGTCCGTGGCGGCCGACACCATCGCAGCTTTTGCCCGCGAGGAGGGGCTTGCGCTGGACGGTGCGGTGGAGGCGTTTGCGGCCCGCACCAGGGCGATGGACAGGCGCGGCATTGCCGTTGACACCATC
>JBCDCF010000623.1:0-2841 GCA_039182345.1 Pseudomonadota bacterium | reverse complement strand
CCCAAGGGTGCGCGACAAAAGGTGCCGCACCCGCCTCTTGGAGGTACAGGCCCCGCGCTGACGGGCGCCGAGGCACAAAAAAACCGGCCGGGCACAGGGCCCGGCCGGCGTTCGTCGCATCACTGAAACGGTGGATTATTGCGTGGTGACAGCGTCGCTGTGGGCGGGCTGACCGGCAACGTACGCTGCATCTTCGTCAAACTCGGGCGCAGCGTCCAGTTCCGCTTCGGTGGCATCCAAGACGAAATCCAAGTCGCCATCTTCATCGTGGTGGATCTCAAGGGCCGAGAACGTCACCGCGATGTCCTTCTCGCCGATACCGAGAAAACCGCCAACGCCGATCAGAACACCGGTCAACGTGCCGTCTTCGGACAAGATGATGTCGGTGATTTCGCCAAGCTCTTCGCCCTGAAGGTTGTGGACGTCAGCATCCATCAGGTCAGAGGCGAAGACCATCCCAAGACCCGGCTGGAACGCAAGGTCGCTGGAGATGCCGGCACCGACCACCGCTGCGGGGTCGTTGTCGTCTTCGGTCAGACCACGCACGCGCTCAGCGGCTTCATTGGCAGCACGGGCCGTCGCATCGCCCACCTGGCGGGCAGCTTCCGCGGTGGCTTCAGCAGCGGCGGAGGCGTTTTCGGCCACGTATTCGCCAGCCTGCTGGGCCTTGTCGGCGGTGTAGCGGGCAGCATCACCGGCCTTTTCGGCGGTGTAGCGCGCGGCCTCACCGGTCTTCTCGGCAACCACTTCGGCAGCATCGCCTGCCTTTTCGGCAGCGGCAGCAGCGGCGGCCTTGGTGGCTTCAGCAGCGTCGGACAGAGCGTCCTTCGTGGCGGCCGCAGCATTTTCCAGCGTGGAGCCGGTCTCGTCAGCGGCATGGTCCACAGCCTCGCCCGCCTGGTCGACGGCATCGCCAGCGGTCTCAACGCCGTCTTGGGCCGCGTCTTGAACGTTTTCGGCAGCCTCTTCCATGGTCTGATTGGCGTCGGCAGCAGCGTCTTGCACCGCATCGCCAGCATCGTCCAGCGCTTCGCCGGTCTCGTTCACGGCAGAGCGCGCGGCATCGCCAGCCGCATCGGCGCCGTCCTCAATCTTTTCGCCGGCGGCGTGGGCGGCATCGCCAGCCTTTTCAACGCCTGATTCCACAGCGTCGGCCGTGGCTTCGGCACCGTCTTCGATGGTCTCGCCGGCAGCGGCAGCGGCCTGACCCGTCTTGTTGACGCCGGTCTCCACCGCATCGCCAGTGGCGTCGGCAGCGCTTTCCAGGGCGTCGCCCGTCTTATCCGCGGCATGATCCAACGCATCACCCGTGGCATGCGCTGCTTCGTTGACCTCGGTCCCCACGGTCTTGCCGGTGTCTTGGGCAGTGGCCGTGGCGGCGGTCAAAACCAAAGCAGACGCCGACGCAAGGAGAAGCTTGTTCCAATGAGCCATGCGACTGTGTTTCACTCCTATTCGCTGCGCGCCCAATGCGCGCTTTCCATCCCCACAACGCCGGCCACAATAGGATTGTTCCCCTGATTTTGGTGCCGCAGTCGCTAAATGAGATGTTGACAGGGCTTGTCATATCCCCCTTGTCTCAGGCTATCCGGGCGCGCCCCAGCGCCTGTCCAGAGGAAACCGGATCGTCGTGGATCAGACCCCGTCAGCCAGTCCGCAAGGGGCTGTACGAGGCCCCGAAGAGCCCAAACGCGGTGTGCTCGACCATGAGGCTGCGTGCGCCTGGCTGAAAGCGCGCGGCATTCAGGATGTGGAGTGTCTGGTGCCCGACCAGGCAGGCGTGGCCCGCGGCAAGCTGATGCCGACCGAAAAGTTCGCCCGCTCGCCGTCCATCACCATGCCAACGTCCATCTTCTCGCAGACCATTGCAGGGTCCTACCCCGAAGAGGACGAGCAGTTCTCCCACGATCCGACGGACGGTGACCTCGTCTTCGACCCCGACTATGCCACGCTGACGGTGGTGCCCTGGGCGTCAGACCCTGCCGCACAGCTGATCCACGATGCGCGCTACAAGGATGGGCGCCCCGTGGACCACGCCCCCCGCCAGGTGCTGAAACGGGTGCTGGAGCTTTACGCCCGCAAGGGGCTGCGGCCGGTGGTGGCGCCAGAGATCGAGTTCTACCTCGTCAAACCCAATACCGACCCCGACTACCCGTTGGAGCCGCCCATCGGCCGCTCGGGCCGGCCGGAGATCGGCCGCCAATCCTTCTCCATCGCCGCCGTGAACGAGTTCGACGACCTGTTCGACGACATCTACCTTTACGCCGAATCCCAGGGGCTTGAAATCGACACCCTCATCCACGAAGAGGGCGCGGCGCAAATGGAGATCAACCTTCTCCATGGCGATGCGGTGGACCTTGCCGACCAGGTGTTTCTGTTCAAGCGGACCATTCGCGAGGCGGCCCTCAGGCACAAGATGTACGCCACCTTCATGGCCAAACCCATGAGCCACGAGCCTGGCTCGGCCATGCACATTCACATGTCGGTGGTGGAGGCGGAGACCGGCAAGACCGTGTTTTCCAACGACGATGGCGAGCCGACGCGGGACTTCTTCTCCTTCATCGCAGGCCACCAGCGCTACCTGCCCCACGTCATGTGCATCCTTGCCCCTTACGTGAACTCCTACCGCAGGCTGGAGCGCTACACGGCAAGCCCCATCAACGTGCACTGGGGGTACGACAACAGGACCGTCGGCCTGCGCGTCCCCCACTCAAAGCCTGAGGCGCGGCGGCTTGAAAATCGCATCCCCTCCTCAGACGCCAACCCTTACCTTGCCCTTGCCGCCTCCTTGGCGTGCGGTCTCCTCGGCCTTGAGGAGCAGTTGACGCCTGAAGAACCCAT
>JBCDCF010000622.1:0-2844 GCA_039182345.1 Pseudomonadota bacterium | reverse complement strand
GTCTGCAATATCGGCCACTTCGACAATGAGATCCAAGTTCAGGCCCTGCGCAACATGAAGTGGAAGAACGTCAAGCCCCAGGTGGACTTGATCGAGTTTCCTGGCGGGAAGCGGATGATCCTCCTGTCCGAAGGGCGCCTTGTGAACCTTGGCAATGCCACAGGTCACCCCTCGTTCGTGATGTCGGCGTCCTTTGCCAACCAGACGCTGGCGCAGATCGAGCTTTGGCAGAACGGCGGCAAGTACGAAAACAAAGTCTACGTGCTGCCCAAGCACCTTGATGAGAAGGTGGCCGAGCTTCACCTTGCCAAGCTTGGCGCGAAGCTGACGCAGCTGACCGAAGAGCAGGCGTCTTACATTGGCGTCGACGGCAACGGGCCGTTCAAGACAGAGCAGTACCGCTATTGACGACACCGCCGTACACACCGCTTGCCGCTTCCCTGCCGGCCAGCGTCCCCTTTGTGGGGCCTGAGGCGCAGGAGCGGCAGCGCGGCCAGACCTTTCGCGCCCGTCTCGGCGCCAACGAAAGCGCCTTCGGCCCTTCGCCGAAGGCCATCGCGGCCATGGCAGAGGCGGCCGCAGAGGTCTGGCAGTACGGCGACCCTGAAAACCACGATCTGAAGGCAGCGCTCTCTCAGCACCATGGTGTGGCGGTGGAGCGCATTGCCGTGGGGGAGGGGATCGACGGCCTTCTCCAGGTGATTGCGCGGCTCGTCACCGACTTCAAAACGCCTGTGGTCACCTCTGCAGGCGCTTACCCCACCTTCGTCTACCATGTGAACGGGTTCGGCGGTCACCTCGTCACCGTGCCCTACAGGGACGACAAGGAAGATCCTGACGCCCTTGCGAAGGCGGCAAAAGAGTCAGACGCGGCGCTGGTCTATTTCGCCAACCCCGACAACCCCATGGGCACCTGGCATGGCGCCGAGGCGGTGGAGAGGCTGCTGGCGGGCCTTGGCGATAACACCATCCTTTGCCTTGACGAGGCCTACGTGGAGTTCGCGCCCGAGGGCACGGCCCCGCCGATGACCTTTGAAGACCCGCGGCTGATCCGCCTGCGCACCTTTTCCAAGGCGTATGGGATGGCGGGCGCACGCATCGGCTACGCCATCACCAGTCCTGAACTGGCGAAGGCCTTCGACAAGGTGCGCAATCATTTCGGCGTGAACAGGGTGGCCCAGGCAGGCGCCCTCGCCGCCCTTGCAGACACGGACTATCTGCGGCGCGTCACCGCGGACGTTGCTGCAGCCAAGGCGCGCATTGCACAGATTGCTTCCACCCATGGCCTGACCCCCATCCAGAGCGCCACGAACTTTCTCACCCTTGACGTGGGGGCAGACGGCGATGCCGCACGCCGCCTCGTAGCGGCACTGGCCGAAAGGGGTGTGTTCGTGCGTATGCCCTTCGTGGCGCCCCAGGACCGATGCATCCGCGTGACGGCCGCCCCGGACGCCATGCTGGACGTGTTGGAGGAAGAGCTTGGCCCGGCGCTCAGCGCCACGTTCCAGGACGCTCAAGCAGCCAAGGCAGCCCACGCCGGATGAGGCCGCGCAGCCGAAGGGTGTAGGGCCCACGCCGCCATCGTGGTATGCGAGCCGCCTCGATCATTCGAAGGGTTCGTGTATGTTTAAGTATTCCTTCATTGCTTCTCTCACCGGTGCCGCGCTTGCCGCTGGCGGAGGATTTGCCTTGGCACAGGACGGTCCTGGCGAGGATGCCAACGTTGCCGTCACCCGCGTCACGCTTTTAACAGGTGGTCTGGCCCATGTTGAAGGCCGCATGGGTTCGGCCGGCGAGGTGATGCGCCTTGCCGTGGAACGCCCCCAGGTGGCCGATGTTCTGCGCACGCTCGTGGTGACGGGGAGCGCGCCTGTGGTCTCGGTGGATCTTGAGGCGGCCGAGCCTGTGGGCGAGCGCTCCGTCACCGGCCGCCTGCTTGCCGGAGACCTTGCCGACCCAGAAACCGTGCTCACCTCCCTCATTGGCGAAACGGTGGATCTGCGCGGCGGCACCAACGAAGTGTCGGGCCGCCTCCTTGCCTTCAACAGGGTTGCGATCCCCGGCGAAGGGGAGGCCGGCGACAAGCCCGGTGTGCGTGTCGCTGTGGCAACCGCCGAGGGCCGCGTTGCCTACGCCACGTTTGCTTCGCTGGATTCCTTGTCCATCGAAGGGGCGGCAGTTCAGGCGCGGATGGACGGCGTCGTCCCCGCCCTTGGCGCCACGGTGGATCCTGGCCGGCGCGACCTTCTTGTGCGGTTGTCTGAACCTGCAACGGCCGGGTTTTCCTTCGTCGTCCCCACAACGGTGTGGCGCCCGTCCTACCGGGCGCTGATTGGCGAGGATGGTGAGGTCTCCCTGCAAGGCTGGGCGACGCTGGAAAACACCACGGGGCTCGACTGGTCGGGGGTCGATCTGAGGCTCGGCGTCGGCACCCCTGTTGCCTACAGCCAGGACGTTTATGCCCCTTTGCGCACCTCGCGGCCCGTCGCCCCGTTCCAGGTGGGACGCACCGCACGCACGGCCGACATTCCTGCCGAAGAGCGCGAGTCTTTCGCCGATGAATCGGTTGCCGCAGCAGCCCCTGCGCCAGCCGTGATGGGCCGCGCTTTCGCAGCGCAAAGGTCAAGGGCCATCGCGGACCGGCCTGCCGATCTCGTCACCGGTGGGCCCGCCAATGCCGGCAGCGCCAGTACGGTGTTTCCCGTTGCCGGGCGGATCGACCTTGCCTCGGGGCGCACCTTGTCCGTGCCGTTCCTGTCGGCATCCGACACGGTGGACAGGATCGTCTTCTTGGACCGCGTGGCCGGCGGCGAGCCCATGGACGCGCTTGAAATGTCGTTCGAC
>JBCDCF010000621.1:0-2853 GCA_039182345.1 Pseudomonadota bacterium | reverse complement strand
GGAACATGATGCCGAAGGGCGACGTTTCCTGGAACGTACGCTGGATGTCTTCGTACATGTCAGCGCGCTTTTCACGGTCGCCCTCCACGACGGCGGCGTCCACCTTTTCGGTCAGGCCGCCAGTGTCCCAGGAGTTGCGCCAGGCCAGAAGGCCGGTCGCCTGGGCTTCGTCGGAGTTATCGGGGTTGTAGGCGAAGGTGCCAGCGTTGGTGTGGGGGTCGGGATAGTCAGGTCCCCAGGCGCCCAGATACATATCAAGGTCGCGGGCGCGGTAGCGTGCGAGGATCTGCTTGGCGGTGCCCACGGTGATGTTGAGCTTGATGCCGGCCTGGCCAAGGGCGTTCTGTAGCGTCTGCGCGATCTCGATGCGCTCCTGCGCCTCGCGCACACCCACCTCGATCTCAAGGCTTTCGACGCCCGCCTCCTTCAACAGCTCTTTGGCTTTGTCCACGTTGTAGGTGAACGGCTGGTCTTCCAACGCCCCCAGATAGGTGAGCGGCAGGAACGCCTGGTGGATGGTCCACTGACCCTTCAGGAAGGAATCGGCCATCGCCTGATAGTCGGTCAAATACTTGAAGGCCTGGCGCACTTCAGGCTTCGACAGCTCGGGATGCTGCTGGTTGAGCGAGAAATACATGATGCGCCCGCGCAACTCGTCCATCACCTTCACGTCGGGGGACTCAATGGCGCCGGCAACGTCTTCCGGGTTGAGGTTGCGCGCCACATCGATGTCGCCGCGCTCAAGCAGAAGGCGCTGCGTGGCGCTTTCCTGGACGTGGCGGACGATCACCCGCTCCATGGCAGGGGCGCCCAAGTAAAAGTCCGGGTTGGACTGAAGGGTGACGCTCTCGTTGGGCTTCCAGGAGACGACGCTATAGGCATAGGAGCCGGCCGAGTTGGTTTTCAGCCAGGTGTTGCCAAGGTCATCGCCGTCCGCGTGGGACATGACGACCTCTTTGTCCACAATGGCACCGATGGTGGCCGTTAGACAGTTGAGCACGAAGGACGTGGCATACCGCTTGTCGGTGGTGATGGACAAGGTGTTGCCGTCGGCAACAATGGTCTCTTCCACGTTCTCGGGCGTAAAGCCGAACTGGGTCAGAATAAACGCCGGCGTTTTGTTGAGGATCACCGCGCGGCGCAGGGAAAATTCAGCATCTTCGGCGCGCACGGGGTTGCCGGAGTGGAAGGTCATCCCCTCGCGCATGGTGAAGGTGATGGTGCGCCCGTCCTCAGACACGGTCCAGGATTCGGCAAGGTCCGGCTGATAGCCTTTTTCAAGGTCTTGCGGGTCGAAATTGACCAGCTTGCCGTACACGTTGCGGATCACGTCGGAGCCCGCGAACTCGAAAGATTCGGCAGGGTCGAGCGAGGTGATGTCGTCAATCCTGTTGGCGATGACGAGCATGTTGTCCGGCGTCTGCGCGAAGGCAGGGACCACTGGCAGGGCAAAGGCCGCCAATCCCAGGCCAACGGCGGCGCCGGACAAAAGTCGCTTTAGGTGGGTCATGGTTTCATCCCTCGACACGTGTTTTGGTTGTGGCATCATTCGTGCCAAGTTTTGCGCAAAACGCGCATCCAGTTGCGATGGCACAGCTTGTCCATCAATGCATTGTCGTAGCCGTGGGCGCGCATGAGGTCGGTTAGGCGGGGGAGGGCATCGGCGCCGGTGATGGCCTCCGGCACGACCGTCCCGTCATAGTCGGAGCCAAAGCCCACACGGTCCTCGCCCAGCCGCTCGATCAGGTAGTCGAGGTGGGTGAGGATGGGATCAAGGGGCGTGTCGGCGCGCATCTGACCATCCTCACGCAGGAAGGCGACGGCAAAGTTGAGGCCCACGAGGCCGTCACTCTCGGCAATGGCGTCGAGCTGTTTGTCGGTGAGGTTCCGCGGGCTGTTGCACAAAGCGAACGCGTTGGAGTGCGTGGCAACGAGAGGGGCGGTGGACCGCTTTGCCACGTCCCAGAAGCCGGCCTCGTTGAGGTGCGAGAGGTCGACCATGATGTTGAGCTGGTTGCAGCGGGCCACCAGCCTATGGCCATCTGCCGTCAGTCCCTCACCGGTGTCAGGCCCGCCTGGAAACAGGAAGGGGACACCGTGGCCGAAGCGGTTCGGCCGGCTCCACAACGGACCGAGGGAGCGCAGGCCCGCGCCGTAAAGCACATCCAAAAAAAGGAGATCCCTGTCGATGGGTTCAGCCCCTTCCAGGTGAAGGACGGCCGCCATGGTGCCGGCAGCATGGGCCGCATCAATGTCGCCCACAGACCGGCACACTTTAAGGGCGCCCGCCTCCTCAAGGCGCATGAGGAGGGCCACCTGGGCCACCGCTTCACGCAGGGCATCGTCCACCGCAATCTCTGGGGGAAGGGGGATGGCGTAGGATTCGCCCAAAAAGTCATCAAACGAGAAGTCGGTGCCTGGCGCGGAGGGGATCCACACGGCGAAGAGGCCCCCCATCAGCCCCCCTGCGTTGGCCTTAGGACGGTCGATGGCAAGATCGCCGCCTGAGGCGAAAATCTCCACGGCGCGGGCCGGGGCAACGTTCTGCAGCTTGGACAAAACATCGTTGTGGCCATCAAAAATGGGCGTCTTGGGCGCGGGGGTGTCGGTCAACGGTTGGGGCGTCCTGCCTTTTTTGGGTGCAATGCTTGAAGGGAACACACCGCGAAGCCGCGGGCAAAAGCTTTTTCGCCCTTACCCAAGGTCTTGATGGGGGTGAGACGGTGGTGCATCGCCTTAAGGCGGGGCCCGTCTCTTGCAGCGCGGCCGGATCGACCGCCGTTTTCACGCCAGACACGGGACACAGAGCCATGGATGAATATGACGTGATGGTTCTGGGGGCCGGCATGGTGG
>JBCDCF010000620.1:0-2854 GCA_039182345.1 Pseudomonadota bacterium | reverse complement strand
CAGCCTGAATTTTTATTAATAGACGGCTGCTAAGTCCGAAAACAATCGGATTATCTTCTTGTATCCACCCATAGTCCGGTACAATGCGATACTCAGCCACGCGTGGAAGTATCGCAGACAGCACGGGGATACAGTCGTCGAGCTTCAGTTTGTGATCAGCGAAGGTGCATTTGGGCTCTTCAATGACATGGATGTTGTAGAAGCCATACTTTCCGTCGCCAGGGTCGTTTTGGCGCGTCTCATCGGCTTTTTGCATGTCGCGATGCACGGCAAGCATTTGCTCGACGGGATAGATGTTGCGCATCCCCTCTGAGTCGTCCGGGTAGCTGATAGACACCACGGCGGCACGCTCCTACCCACTGATCTGTTCGCCTCAGGTCACACTCCAGGCGTATGGCGAAACCCCTCTTGCTCGGGCCGTAGAACCAAAAACGGCGCCGCGGAAACCGCGGCGCCGTCGATCTTGGCCTACTTGACAGTGCGTCTTAGCACTGGGGCACGTCGCGGGCGGGGCGGCCGATGGCGTCGAAGTCTTCCTGAGACATGCCGAGGCGCTGGTCGATCCCGTCCACCTTGCTGACGAGCTTGGTGGCAAGGGTGCCGTCGTCCTGCTCGAACACTTCGATCACGAAGTTGGAGCCGATGGCCTGGCGGTTGCCGTCCAGCGTGATCTTGCCGTTGGGGGCGTCAAGCTCAAGCGAGGACAGGCACGCGCGGAACTCGCTCTGGTCTTCGCTCAACGTGCCGCCCACTTCGTTCAGGCACTGCAGCGCCGCATTGGTCGAGTTGTAGTAGGCGGTGGCAAGCAGAGAGGGGCTGGCGAAACGCTGGTCGGGCGGGAAGGCGTCCTGATAGGCCTTCACGAAGCCCTGCCACTTGGGGTCGTCCCAGGTGTCGGCCTGGGGGCCTGAGGCGGGGGTGCCGATCAGCGCCTGCTTGGCGTTACCTTTGGAGTTCAACACCGTGCCGTCCACCATGATGGTGCCGCCGATGAGGTTCGCGTCGCCACCAGCCTGCTGATACTGGTTCAGGAAGTTGACCGCGTCACCGCCGCCGAGACCGAGATAGATGGCGTCCACATCATCGGGGAGCGCGGCAATCACCGAGGCAAAGTCCTTGGTGCCCAGCGGCACCCAGAAGCGCTCGACAATTTCTCCGCCGGCGTTGCAGAACTCATGGGCAAAGCCCAGGAAGTTGGTGTAGGCGAACGAATAGTCCTCCGCCACGGCGGCCACGTACTTCCAGTCCTTCTCGTTGACAACGTAGTTGCCAAGGCCGACGCCCCACTGGGCACCGTCCATGTTGAAGCGGAAGAAGTTGTCGGCAGGGTCCACATAGGTGGCTTCCTGGGCGCCGGACGAGCCGTTGATGATGGTCACGTTCGGGTAGTTCTTGGCCAGATCGCGGATGGCGATGCCTTCAGAGCCCGACAGCGGGCCGATGATGAAGTCCACCTCGTCCTGCTCGATGAGCTTGCGCGCCGCGCGCACGGCGGAATCCGGCGAAGCGTCGGTGGGGGCGATCACGTATTCGATGGGGCGGCCGCCAGCCTCTTCGTTGGCCTCCTGGAGCGCAAGGCGGAAGCCGCGCAGGCCGTCTTCGCCGAGGACGGTGTAGGTGCCCTCAAGCGTTGCCATGAAACCGATCTTGATGGGGTCGCTGTCCTGCGCGTGGGCAGCGCCTGCGGCGACCATTGCCACCGCCGCAACGGTGGTCATGAGTGTGCGTTTCATGCTCTCTCCCTGTTTATATCTGTGGGCGTCTCAGTGCCTGGGGCCTGACGATAACCGGGGCGGACCACTGGCCCAAGTCCTCAGCCCCGCCTCTATAACCTCAAGTCTGTTTTTTTGAAGAAAATGGCTGGGTTTGACGCTCCGCCGCGCTCACGTCGCCGTTTTGCCGGCAATGTGGGCGCGGATCGCCTCCATACCGGCGGCATAAATGCCGTTGGTGACAAGGTCGGTCAGCTCGCGCTCGCGCCCCTCGGGCGTGTCGAACCGGCTTTCCCACTGCCAGAACGTCCTGTCTCCATCGGTGACGGGCAAGAGGCGCACATGGGCGACGTAGTTCAAGAGCGGCACGGGCGTGTCGATCAGGCAGTAGCTGAGCGCCATGTCGATGTCGGAGAGGGTCAGAAGCTGTTCGCGCAGCTCCGATCCATCCGCCAGGTGAAAGCGCCGCACGCCGCCCACTTTGTCCGTCGGCGCACCGCGCTCCATCTGGCTGTCGGCAACGGCAGGGTGCCAGCGGTCGTGGCCGTTGAAGTCGCGCAGGACCTCCCACACCGTCTCGACCGGCGCGTCGATGATCGTGCTGACCACCACCTTCACCATTTGGCTCAGCCCTCACCTGTCATCGGGTGAAGTGGCGTTTCAGGGCATCAAAGCCGGCCTGGAAGACGTTGCCGCCGATGCCGCCCACAAGGTCCTCGGCATCGTTCACAGCGCACTCGAACTCGGCCGACCACTCCACGAACGTGCGCTCCCCATCGGTGACCGGCGTGAGGCGCAAGGTCGCCACATAGTCGGTGAGCGGCATCGGGCTTTCCAAAATGGCGTAGCTGCAGAACATGTCGTAGTCTGACAGGCCCAAAAGCTTTTCGCGGATCCTGTCGCCGTTTTGCAGGCGAAAGTCCCTCACACAGCCCACCTTGTCGGACGGCTCGCCATTTTCAATGCGGCTTTCGCGGATGCGCGGGTGCCAGCGCGGCAGGGCGTTGAAATCACGCACCCGCTCCCAGACCTGTGCGGCCGGCGCGTCGATGACGCTGGAGACGTAGACCCGTGGCACCTATGCCCCCTGCCCGCCCGTGGGGCGATCGGTGGTGGGCGGAGGCGTTTCGGTGGACGGCGTG
>JBCDCF010000619.1:0-2859 GCA_039182345.1 Pseudomonadota bacterium | reverse complement strand
TGGACGGCGGGGTGAACGACCGTGCCTCCATCGCCCACATCGGCCTGCCGGTCTATGCCGCTGGCGATGCCTCGCTCCCCTTCACCTCCCACAGGCTGATCACGGCGTTGAACGCACCCATCGGCTGCGGCGGCGTTGCGATTTTTCCAGGCGACATCATGGTGGGCGATGCCAACGGCGTCGCCGCCATCCCCCGTCATGTGGCCGAGGAGGTGGCCGAAAAGGCCGCCGAGAAGGAGGCGCTGGAGGCCTTCTGCGCTGAGCGCTTGCGCGACGGCGCGCCGCTCTCCACCACCTACCCGCCCAATGAGGAGACGGTTGCCGCCTTCCACGCCAGCCGAAAACGGTGATGGCATTCTCAAGCGACCGCGGCCCGCGCCCCCCTTGCTGCAAGCCCAGCCTCGTTGATGCACGAGCGGGTGATGCCGTTGCGCAGGTAATTCATCACCGTCTCCGTTGCGATCCGCCGCATATCGCGCACCGAATCGGGACTGAAGAAGGCCGCATGGGGGGTGATAACAAGGCGCCCGTCCAGCCAGTCCTCGTTGGCCTCGAACGCCTTCAAAAGAGAGTGGTCATAGTCGATGGGCTCCACGGGGATCACGTCGAGCCCTGCCCCGCCGAGCTGGCCGGAGCGCAACGCCGCCTCCACAGCATCAAGATTGCACACCCGTCCGCGCGAGGTGTTGATGAGGACGAGGCCAGGCTTTGCCGCCGCCAGAGCCTGGTGGTTGATGAAACCGTCCGTCTCCTCGGTCAAAGGGGTGTGGAGGCTGACGATATCGCTCGCCCCCAAAAGCGCCTCAAGGCTTTCATGACGGGTGAAGCCGAACGCCCGCTCAGTCCCTGCCCGCAGGTCAGGGTCGTAGAACGCAATATCCATCTCAAAGCCGCGCGCCCTCAGCGCTGCGGCGGTGCCGATCCTGCCGAGGCCCACAATGCCGAAGGTGGCGCCCTTCAGGCGGCGGACGGTTTTTTGGGCCCTTGCATCCCACCCCATGGTGCGCGCGCGCAGCTTGGCATCATAGGCGCTGATGCCGCGGGTGAGGTCCAGCGCAAGAGCAAGGGCGTGGTCGGCCACCTCGGTGGTGCCATAATCGGGCGTGTTGCACACAGGAATGCCGCGGGCCGTGCAGGCCTCAAGGTCGATGTGGTTGAAGCCCACACCCGCCTGGGCGACGATCCTGCAGCGGGTCATCTTGGCCACCACCTCGGCGGTCACAGGATGGCGGCTGCGGCAGTTGATGAGAGCATCGCACGCGGCAAACACCTCCGTCGGGACGGGGCCGCTCTGCTGTGTCTGCCAGACGGTGATGGTGGGCTCGGGGCCGGCGGCGGTGCGTTCGATGTCCGCAGGACCTTCGAACTGCGGGTCGACAATCAAGATGTGCATGGGCCGATATGAGCCCGCTCAGCTTTCCCGCGCAAGTGGGCGCCGTCGTGGCGCTCGCCGTTTTCTGGGCCCTCAACTGGCCGATGATGAAGATCGGCCTGACGGTGGTGGAGCCTTGGACGTTCCGCGCCGTCACCTCGCTCGCAGGCGCCATCGGCTGCCTGGCGCTGTGCCCTTTGTTCGGCCAGTCCATCTTTGTGCGGCGGGCCGAGTGGGTGCCTTTATTGTGGCTCGGCCTCTTCCAGGGGGTGTTCTGGAACGCCTTTTCCGGCTTTGGCATCACGCTGGTGGAGGCAGGGCGCGCCTCCGTCCTTGCCTTTACGATGCCCGTGTGGGCGACGCTTTTCTCCGTCATCTTCATCGGCGAGACGGTGACGGGGCGGCGCCTCGCCGGTCTCGTGTTGGGCATGGGCGGGATCGTCTTGTTGCTGGTGCCGGCCATGTACACTCTCGGCCACGCCCTGACAGGCACATTGTTGATGATTGCCGCAGCCGCAAGCTGGGGGATCGCCACCGTGATCCTCAAAGCCGTGCACTGGGAGGCAGGCACACTCACCCTTGCCGGCTGGCAGTTCATCATCGGCCTTGTGCCCATCACCCTTGCGGCGGTGACCATTGGCGACCCCGCCTCGCTGTTGCGCCTCGACGGTGTGGCGGGCGCGGCGCTCCTTTATTCGGCGCTGATCCCGATGATATTCTGCCAAGCGGTGTGGTTTGCGATGGTGCGACGCCTTCCTGCCAGCCTTGCCTCCATGGGAACGCTCCTCATCCCGCCCATGGGGGTGTTCTTCTCGTTCCTGATCCTGGGCGAGCCCATCGGGATTTACGAGCTTGGCGCCGTCGTCCTTGTTGTGTGTGCGATGGTGATGATCCTGCCGGGGCTCAACTGGCGAGCCATCCTCCATCCACCGCCAAAGTCACCCCCTGTATGAAGCGCGCCTCATCGCTCGCCAGGAACAGCGCGGCGCCTGCAATGTCGTCAGGCTCCCCAAGCCGCGGCCAGGGGGTGCGGCTGTGGGAGAAGGCGATCACATCGGGCGCAATGGCGTGGCCTGTCTTCCCGGTCAAAATCTTGCCCGGTGCGATGGCGTTGCACACAATCTGATCGGCAGCGTAGTCGCGGGCGATGGAGCGGGTCAGATAGTCCACCCCCGCCTTGGAGACGCCGTAGGAGCAGTTGTCGGGCGCTGCCACAATGCCAAGCTGGGATGAAAGGTTGATGAGGCGCCCCCTCACCTCGTTCACCACCTCCTGGGTCAGCATCTGCTGGACTGCCCGCTTGGCGCCGTGAAACACCCCCGTCAGGTTCACGTCCAACACATCGTGCCAGTGCTCCAGCGTGGTGTCGGTCAGCCTCTTCGGCGGGTAGCGGCCGGTCATTGCGTTGTTGACCATGATGTCGAGCCGCCCGCGCGCTGCCACCGCCGCGCTGACCACGGCGTCCACATCCTCCCACCGCGACACAT
>JBCDCF010000618.1:0-2863 GCA_039182345.1 Pseudomonadota bacterium | reverse complement strand
GCCATGATGGTGCGGGCGTGGCGCAGAAAGCGGCTGCCCTCCAGCGTCAGAGTGACGCCGTGGGCATGTCGTTCCAAAAGTTGCGCGCCCACTTCCGATTCGATCTGCTTGACCGCCGCCGTCACCGCCGATTGGGAGATGCCAAGTTCAATGGCAGCGCGGGAAATCTGGCCGCTTTCGGCCGCAGCGATGAAGTAGCGGATGTGGCGGATGGAGAGCGTCACGACGCACCCCTCAGGCGTGGTTCCGGGAATGGGGTGACCGCAATATCAGAAAATCAGATGAGGTGATGCGGAATTTTCTATTTTTCATATGCCTGCAAAGGCGAGACATTGCGCGCTTCGCGGCGCGGGGCAGGGCGCAGACGGGTCCGGTCCTTCCCGTCTCTATCGATGTGCCGCCCGGCTCATCGTCCTTGTGCAGAGCGGGATGAAAGCGGCCTTCAAAGGGTCGGTCTTGGAGGCCTGTTGATCCTTGCCGTCATCGCAGACCGCATTCGCATCCGCATGATGGCCTCTCTGCGCGACTGATTTGGGAGAACGGTGATGACGGTCATCAACTGCGACATGGGCGAGAGCTTCGGCCTTTACAAAATGGGCGACGATGCGGCCCTGATGCCGCACATCACCGTCGCCAACGTCGCCTGCGGCTTCCATGCCTCGGACTTCAACCACATGCGCGCCACCTGCCAGCTTGCCAAGGAGCACGGCGTGAAGGTGGGCGCGCACCCCTCGCTCCCCGACCTTCAGGGCTTTGGCCGGCGGGAGATGAAGATCGGCCGCGAGGAGCTTGCCAACTGCCTGATCTACCAGATTGGTGCGCTGACGGGCTTTTTGCGCGCTGAAGGGATGACGCTGAACCACATCAAGCCCCACGGCGCCCTTTACGGGATGGCCGCGCGTGACGAGGCGGTGGCGAACGCCATTGCCGATGCCGCGGAGATCTTCGGCGCGCCCTTGATGGGCATGACCAACACCTTGCACGAGAGCGTTTATCAAAGCCGTGGCGTCGGCTTCATTGCCGAGTACTATGCCGACCTCGACTATGGCGACGACGGTTTCATCATCATCACCCGCGAACATCCCGCCCTCGACCCCGACGTGACGGCACAGCGCTGTGTCACCGCCGTCAGGGACGGCACCACCACCACCGTTTCCGGCAAGACGGTGCCCGTGAAGGCCGACGCCATCTGCATCCACTCCGACACGCCCAACGCATCCGACATTGCCCGCGCCGTGAAGGACGCGCTCACCCCCTATCTGGACGCTGCCTGACACCCCAGCGCCGTCGCCATTCAAAGAGGACACCATGGCCGAAATCCGCTCCCACCTCCCAGGCACGTTCTACCGCCGCCCATCCCCTGAAGAGCCCCCCTTCAAGGAAGACGGCGCCACCGTTGCCGTGGGTGACGTTGTGGGCCTTGTGGAGGTGATGAAGACGTTTACGGAGGTGAAGTCCGACGTTGCAGGCACCATCAAGTTCGTCGTGGAGAACGAAGAGGCTGTGACCGCCGGCCAGGTGATTGCCGAGGTGTCGTGAAAAAGCTCCTTGTCGCCAACAGGGGCGAGATTGCCGTTCGCATCATCCGCGCCGCGCGCGAGAGGGGGATTGGGACCGTCGCCGTCCACTCCTCCGCCGATGCCGAAGGGCTTGCCGTCCACCTGGCTGACGAGGCGGTGGAGATCGGCCCGCCGTCCGCCGCCAAGTCCTACCTTGCCATCGACAATGTGATGGAGGCGGCAAAGGCCACCGGCGCTGATGCCATCCACCCAGGCTACGGCTTCCTCGCCGAAAACGCTGCCTTTGCCAGGCGCGTGGCGGACGAGGGGCTGATTTTCGTCGGCCCCGACGCTGACACCATTTCACGCATGGGCGACAAGGTGGCCGCGCGCGAGGCGGCGAAGGCGGCTGGCGTTCCCACCGTTCCAGGCAGCGACGGTCTTGTGGCCGACCTTGAGGCGGGCAAGGCCGTTGCCGATGAGGTGGGCTACCCCGTCATCATCAAGGCGGCCGCAGGGGGAGGGGGGCGCGGCATCCGCGTTGCTGAGGATCGGGCAGCGTTCGAGCGGCTGTTCTCCCAGGCAAGCGCGGAGGCAAAGGCCGCATTCGGCGATGGCGGGCTCTACGTGGAGAAGGTCGTCCACCCCGCCCGCCATGTGGAGGTGCAGATCCTGGGTGACGGCTCCAGCGCCATTCACCTCTTCGAGCGCGAATGCTCCCTCCAAAGGCGGCGCCAGAAGGTGTGGGAGGAAGCCCCGTCCGCCGTCCTCGACACAGCGGTGCGCGACAAACTGTGCGCCTCCGCCGTGCGCCTTGCCGAGGCGGTGAACTACAAAGGCGCAGGGACGCTTGAATACCTTTACGACGAGGCCTCGGGCGCCTTTTATTTCATCGAGATGAACACGCGCATTCAGGTGGAGCACCCTGTGACGGAGATGATGACGGGTGTGGACCTTGTGGGCGAGATGCTGGCGATCGCATCGGGCACGCCTTTGCGGTTCGCCCAGGAGGACATCACCCAGAACGGCCATGCCATCGAAGTGCGCATCAACGCCGAAGACCCTGCCAACAGCTTCATGCCGTCCCCAGGCAAAGTGGCGGCGCTGAGGGTGCCGGGAGGCCCTGGGGTCCGGTGGGACTCCATGCTTTACCAAGGCTACGAGATCCCGCCGTTTTACGATTCGCTCCTCGGCAAACTGGTGGTCTGGGGGGAGGATCGTGCCCACGCGCTGGACCGCCTGGCAGGCGCGTTGAAAGAACTTCATGTCGATGGATTGAAGACCACGGTGCCTTTGTTCACTGCGCTCCTTAAGGTGCCTGAGGTCAGGCGCGGCGAGGCGCACATCACCTGGCTGGAAGAGTG
>JBCDCF010000617.1:0-2866 GCA_039182345.1 Pseudomonadota bacterium | reverse complement strand
GTTGAGTGAGACCTCGTCCCACTTTTCGTTACAGCGCTACGCCCAGGCCTCAGCCGCGGGGACTGCTCATGGCTAATGCCGCTGAGCAGGCCCTCCCCGCCCCGCACGATGAATGTGGCGCCGCTTCGTGTCACACCGGCCTTGCGCAGGATGGCCCTCGCCTCGATTGATGGCGCGCTTTGCCCTGGCCGGTGCACCGCGGCGGACTGACCCTTGACAGTCCACGCCCTTGTCGGTCCTAACCAAAGGAAGGGCGGCGACACGACCGACCCAACAATGGATTGGCGCAAAGGGAGGTCGATCATGACATTCACACGCAAGGCCGGCGGATGGCTTGCCACCGCCATCATCGCCGCGGCATTGGTGCTGCCTGCACAGGCGGCGGACGTGACGCTGCGCATCACGCTGCAATTGCCGCTAAAATCCCACCTTGGCCAGAACCTTGTTCTGTTCAAAGAGGAGGTGGAGAAGCTGTCGGACGGCGAAATTGCCGTGGAAATCTACGATTCCGCACAGCTTTACAAAGACAAGGAAGTGCCTGAGGCGGTCGGCTCCGGCCAGATCGAGATGGGCGTTGCCTCGCTCACCCGTTATGTGGGCGAGATCCCGGCGGTCGACGTCTTCTACATGCCCTTCCTCCTCAACACCGAGGAGAAGGTCCGCGCAGCCGTTGCCGCCGACAGCCCTGTGCGCAAGGCCATCGATGACGCCATTGCCGAAACCGGCTCGAAGGTTTTGTGGTGGCAGGCCTATGGGACAGTGATTTTGCTGTCCAATGGGGAGCCCATTGCAACGCCCGACGACATGAAGGGCAAGAAAGCCCGCGTCTTCGGCAAGACCCTCGGCACATGGGTGCAAACCGTTGGCGGCGTCCCCACACTGATTTCGGGGTCTGAGCAGTTCCTCGCCTACCAGCGCGGCACCGTCGACATTGGCATGACGGGTGTGTCGGGCGTCCAGTCCCGCTCGCTGTGGGACGTGATGGACACCATCACCAAAGTGAACGTTGCCGACATTGAGTTCATTGTCGTCGTCAACGAAGACTTCTGGGAAGGCCTCACAGAACAACAACAGATGTGGATCAACGAGGCCGCCACCCGCGCAGAGGCCGATGTGCGCGACCGCGTGTCCGACATCGAAGCCACCGCGTACAAAGAAGCCGAAGCCAACGGCATGACCGTCTACGAACTCACCGCTGACGAGGTCGACCAGTGGCGCAAGGCCTCACGCCCTGTCATCGACCAGTGGCTTGAGGAAGCCGGCGACCTCGGCAAGAAGGTCTACGACGCGGCCACAAAGCTCTAACCCGCCATGGCGGCCAAAGGTTGGCCCCGCACAGTGGGGGTGCTTGGGATGATGACCCGGGCGCTCGCTCTGTGCGCGTCCGTCCTTCTTTTGTCCATCGGGATGATGCTCACCTATGAGGTGGTGGCGCGATACTTCTTCAACGCACCGACGGTGTGGGCGGAAGAACTGTCGCGCCTGTTTTTGATCTGGGCCGTGTTTCTGGCAAGCGCTTGGTTGCTGCGCACCAACGAGCACATCCGCGTCACCATTGTTCTGGACCACGCGCCGCCTGCGGTTCAGCGCATGGCCAAAGCGGTGGGGCTCCTGTTCGTGGCGGTGATTGCGGGGTTCGTCGCATGGAACGGATTTCCCATTGCCGCACAGAGTTTTGAGGTGGGGCGGACAACGGGCTCCATGCTCGACATCCCGTCCTGGTGGGCGCAGGCGTCTGTGCCGCTCGGCTTTGCGCTGATCGCCCTTCAGGCGGTGGCCTGTGCTGCGGGCACCATCCTTGGCCGCGATGACAGCTAAAGCGGGCGCGCCATCAGCGCCTAGGCCGCCTCGGCAATGGTCCTTAAGGCGTGAGGGGCAGCACCTTATGCGCCTCACCCCACAAGGGTTCGGTGACAACGGCCCTTGCGAAGGCAAACAGGCTCTCACGGTCATCAAAATGGCAGGACTTGCGGCCCGCACGGGGTTCTGCAGGCTCCAGCACCGCCCCTGCCGCAAGGGCAGCCTCAAGGGTCGGCCCGCTGCAATCGCCGCTGATTTCCACCTGCCCGTCACCCATCGTCATCACGCCGAAGATGATGACAGGTGTCTTCTCCTCGACCCCATCGCGCGGCCAGAACGCGACAATGTAGGGCCCATCCTCCGTCACCGGCCAAAGGCGGATGAGCACCTGACGATCGTCGTCGTTTTGGGGGTTCATGATGGCGTAGGCCCCACCCTCCGCCGCAAGCTCCATGGGCTCATCTCTGATGAGAACGGTGACGGTCTCTTGCGGCACGACCGATTGGTCTGGGTCCAAGACCCCGAAATCCGCGGTGTAGCAGCCGGCCAGGAAGAGCGACACAGACGCTGCCAGAACCCCTTTGACGACACCCATGGACGACCCTCCACCAACACCCTCTCGGCGCCCTATGAAGCACGTTCGCGCGGAGCTTACGAGGCGGCAGCACCACACGGTGAGGACAGGCGCGGCTAGATGGAAACCCTACTGATCCTCGCCGCGCTCTTTGCGCTGTTGTTGTCGGGCGTTCCGGTGGCCTTCGCCCTTGGTGGCCTCGGTGTCCTTCTTCTGGCGCTGGGCGGTTTTTCGGACCTGATGGCCCCTGCCGGGCTGTTGTCGGCCATGGACAATTTCGTCCTTGTGGCGGTCCCTTTATTCTTGCTGATGGCCAACGTCATGCTGCGCGGCGGCGTCGGGCGGGACCTGTTTGCCGCGCTCCAGGCTTGGGTGGGTCACCTGCCCGGGGGGCTCGCGGTTGCGACCATCCTGTCTTGCGGGGTGTTTGCGGCCATTTCCGGCTCATCGGTGGCAACGGCCGCCACCATCGGCACCGTTGCCATTCCGGAG
>JBCDCF010000616.1:0-2867 GCA_039182345.1 Pseudomonadota bacterium | reverse complement strand
GGCGACACAGGACCATGCGGCCCTTGCTCTGAAATCTTCTATGACCACGGCGACCACATCCCCGGCGGCCCTCCAGGCTCGCCCGACGAGGATGGCGATAGGTTCATCGAGATCTGGAACCTTGTCTTCATGCAGTTCGAGCAGGATGCCCCTGGCGAGCGCAGGCCCCTGCCCAAACCGTCCATCGACACGGGGATGGGGCTTGAGAGGATCGCCACCATCCTCCAAGGCGTCCACGACAACTATGACATTGACCTCTTCCGCCACCTGATTGCGGCGACGGAGGAGGCCATCGGCACCAAGGCTGAGGGCGAGGCGACCCCAAGCTTCAAGGTGATTGCCGACCACATCCGCGCCACAGCCTTCCTGATGGCCGATGGTGTGCTGCCCTCCAACGAAGGGCGCGGTTATGTGCTGCGCCGCATCATGCGCCGCGCCATGCGCCACGCTCACCTTCTGGGGGCAAAAGAGCCTGTGCTCTACACCCTTTTTCCCACGCTGACGGCGGAGATGGGCCGCGCCTATCCCGAACTCGGCCGTGCCGAAAACCTCATCATGGAGACCACCAAGGCCGAAGAGGTTCGCTTTGGCCGCACCTTGAGCCGCGGCATTGCCCTTTTGGAGGACGCCAGCAAGGACCTTGGCAGTGGCGAGCCGCTGCCTGGTGAGACCGCCTTTCGCCTCTACGACACCTATGGCTTCCCTTACGATCTGACCGAGGATGCCCTCAGGCCCCGCGGCATCCCCGTGGATAAGGCAGGCTTTGACGCCGCCATGGCCGCGCAAAAGGCCGAGGCGCGCAAACACTGGGCAGGCTCTGGCGACCAGTCGGCGGAGCGTGTGTGGTTCTCCGTCTATGAGCGTGTGGGGCCGACCGAGTTTCTGGGCTACGACACCACCGAGGCGGACGGTGCCATCCTCGCCATTGTGGTGGACGGGCAGGAGGTGGAGACCGCCGCGGCCGGGGCAAAGGCGCAGATCGTCACCAACCAGACGCCGTTTTACGCCGAATCCGGCGGCCAGGTTGGCGACCGGGGCGTTGCAACATCAGGCCCCGCGCGTTTTGACATTACCAGCACCAACAAGGCGGCGGAGGGGCTTTACGTCCACACCGGCACGCTGACTGGCGGCCCGCTCAAGGTGGGCGATGCGCTGACCCTGACCGTGGATGCACCGCGGCGGGATCTGACCCGCGCCAACCACTCCGCCACCCACATTCTGCACGAGTGCCTGCGCCGTGTGCTGGGCGACCACGTGGCCCAGAAGGGCTCGCTGGTGGCGCCCGACAGGCTGCGGTTCGACTTCTCGCAGCCCACCCCCATCACCGAGGCCGACATTGCCGCCGTGGAGGTGGAGGCCAACACCCGCGTGCGCGAGAACGACGTTGTGGAGACCCGCGTCATGGCCATCGACGAGGCGATGGAGTCAGGCGCAAGGGCCCTTTTCGGCGAGAAGTATGGCGATGAGGTGCGCGTGGTCTCCATGGGCCGGGACGGCAATGCCCGCTTTTCGGTGGAGCTTTGCGGCGGTACCCATGTGGCGCGCACGGGCGACATCGGCCTCATCGCCATCACGGAGGAAAGCTCCGTGTCGGCCGGTGTGCGCCGCATCGAAGCGCTGACGGGAGAGGCCGCGCTCCGTCACCTTGCCGGCGAGAAGGAGCGGCTGCGCAAGGTGGCCGCACTCATGCGTGTGGGCTCTGAGGAAGCCGAAGCGCGCGTGGAAGCGCTGGTGGAAGAGCGCCGCCGCCTGGAGCGCGAGCTTGAAGACGCCAAGAAGCGCCTTGCCCTTGCCGGCCCCGGCAAATCCGAGGAGGCGCGCAACGTGGCCGGCGTGAACTTCGTCGGCCGTGTGGTGGAAGGTTTGCCAGGCAAAGCCCTTAAAGGTCTTGCGGACGAGGCGCGCGATGCGGCGGGCTCGGCCGTTGTGGTCATCGTCGGCCGCGATGACGGCCGCGCCAGCGTCGTTGTCACCGTGAGCGATGATCTTGCCGCCCGTTTTGATGCTGTCGCGCTGGTGCGCGAGGGCTCCAAGGCGCTGGGCGGCAAGGGGGGTGGCGGCCGGCGGGACATGGCCCAAGCCGGCGGCCCCGAGGCTGACAAGGCCGATGAAGCCATCGAGGCCATTGCCGCCGCCATGGAAGCGGCCTGAGCCGACCACGGCGGCGGTGTGGTCAGGCGGTTAGACGATCAATACCGCCTGTAGCCGCGCTTTCCTGTGCAGTAGCGGATGATGCGCACGATTTTGCCCTCACGGGTGAACCGCACGATCCTGCGCTGACAGGGCGTATCGATGATGCGCACCTTCGGCCGCTGGTGGTATCGCCTGTAGCGCCCATGCCGCTTGGGCCCACGATAGTGATCGCGGTAGTAGCGATCGCGATAGTGGCGGCGATGGTGCCTGCGGTGACCATAGTCTCTGTGGCGATAGTGCCTGTCGCGCTGGTAGCGCGGCTCGTAATGGTGGACCGGCGTCGTCAAACCCGTCACGCCGATGCTTGCGGCCGAAGCCGGCGCAGCAGCGCTCAGAGGGGCCGCGTGAACCGCCAGGGGCGCACACAAAACCAAACCCGCCAACAGGGTGGCAGCAATCTTTCGCATCCCTCGTCTCCTTCTGGTGAGTGACGGGGGGAGTGTCGCAGGGGTCGACTGAACGGGATTTGAGGACAGCGTTCATAACGCGGCCACATTCTGCATCCCGAAAATCCCATGATGGCTTCCAATTTGGCATGCTTCATCTATATTGATGCCAAATGACCGCGAACGAGGAAGCGATCATGGGATTTTCGGGATGCAGAATGTGGCCGCGTTATGAACGCTGTCCTCAAATCCCGTTCAGTCGACCCCTGCGACACTCCCCCCGTCACT
>JBCDCF010000615.1:0-2869 GCA_039182345.1 Pseudomonadota bacterium | reverse complement strand
GCCCCCGCTCAATCGAGCGGGTTGATGGCGTTCGGTTGGCAGATCACCTTTTTGGCGATGGCGCCGCGCGTGTAGGCGGCTTTGGGCTTTCCGGTGTTGCCGCATACGCTGGGGGGCGGCACGTCGCGGGTGACGTGAACCCGCACGGCCGTGCGGGTATAGTGGTAGGAAAAGGGGCGCGACATCATCCCGCCGGCAGGGTGGCTGCGCACCTGTGTCAAACCTTGGGGGACGGCGGCGGAAAGGGCCGGGTCGCTGGCGCCCATCGGGCCGAGGGCAAAGGCGTTGGCCAAGGGCGCGGCGGCCATGATGCCGGTCAGCGAAACAATGCAAAGAACCTTCAACATCGCACGATCCTTGTTCTGGGTTCGCACCCGGCCGAAGCCGATGCGGACCTTATGAAGATGCGACCACCGCGCCCTGTGGGCTGAGCCCGTCGGGACATGCCTGGTGCGCAAGTGGAGCGCAATTTCCTTTCAGTGACAAGCAGGTAGCGTGCCAGCTTCACAAAAGATCGTGAGGGCGGCACACCGGTTCGTACCCATGGTTCCGCCCGATCCGACGAAAACTGTCGGACCGGGCGGGATGGTCATCTGTGTGCCATTACCATTTGCGGCGACGGCAAATCTTACGCTTTTCGTAGAAGTACTCGCCGTAGTAGGGGTCCCAGACCTTGACGCGCTTGATGCGGCAGCGGCGACGGTGGTGGTAACCGTAACCATGGTCGAAGTAGACCCGCACACCACGACGGTGCTTGCGGCGGTGGCCCACTTCCACGACGCCGGCTTCGGCGGTGGCGGTGCCCACCTGCGCCACAGCGGCGGGGGCGAGCGGCGCAGCCTGGGCGCCAGTGGTGGGCGAAAGGGCCGTGAGGCCAATGACGAAAGCGGTGCCGAGGGCGGCGAATTTGGTCTTGATGGTCATGTCGGTGTCTCCGGTGTTTCCAGTTTGCCGGTCTGCCCCGGCGACACACCGAAGATGGCGACGTCCTCAAAAACCGCCCGTGACGCCTGTCACACCCCTGTCGGTTCGCCTTTTTTGTCCAATCGAGGTGTTTGGAGCCGCCTGTTTGCCCAGCGGCATCCTCCCCCATTGTCCCCGGAAGCGGTTCCGAGGACACTCACCACCGGCCTGGCATTGACCCCCATTGAAAAGGGGCAGATCGCTTGGAGTGTGCTGTTGTGGGAGAAACCGGCTTGCTCTTTGGATGGACGAGCCATGCGGCCTGAACTGACTGTGGGCAGCCGCCGGTCAGCGCCAAAAAGGTTCGCGCGTGCAAACCCCGTTTGAACGCTTCGTCGCACCGGCACGCGCAAAGACCGCAGCGTGGCGGATCATCGTCGGGGTGGTCATCATCGTCCTCGCCCCGTTCATTGCCACGTTCATGTTCGGCTTCCTGTTGGACAGGGTCATCAGTGCCATCGTGACCCCCATCGCAGGCCGTAATGCCTCGGTCACGCTGATGCTTCTGTTTGGGGCAGGCTTCATTGCCATCGGCGCGGTGATTGCGGCGGGGCGCTTGCATGGCCGCGCGGCCGCAACGCTGTTCGGCATCAAGGACCACTTCGCCAAGGACTTCTTCACCGCCTCCAGCATCGTCCTCGTGCTGACGCTGGTCTCAAGCGTTGCCATGGGGGGTGCGGGCGGGATCAGCCCCAATCTTTCCCTTGTGGTGTGGTTGATGCTTCTGCCCTTCGCCGTCGCAGGGGTGTTGGTGCAGACCCTTGCTGAAGAGCTGGTGTTCCGCGGCTATCTCACCCAGCAACTGGCGGCGCGCTGGGCCTCACCGGCGGTGTGGATTTTCTTGCCGAGCGCGCTGTTTGCCATCCTCCACTACGATTTGACCATTCCGCCCGAAGCGCGATGGGCGGGGGTGATCGCCGCGTTCGTGTTTGCGCTGGTGGCGGCCGACATCACCGAGCAGACAGGCAACCTTGGCGCGGCCTGGGGGCTTCACTTCGGCTTCAACACCTCTGTGCTCGTCCTCATCAGCCATGACGACAGGTGGCAGGGCCTTGCGCTGTTGGCAGGGCCCGACAGGCTCGCCAGCATGGGAGCGCTGCGCATCTCGCTCCTGTTCGACGTTGCGATCACGCTGCTCGCCTGGGTCTTGTGCCGGCGCATCATGGCGCGCTGACCGACTTACCGTCTTCGGCGGCGGTCAGGCCCGCCTGATGACGTGGACGTTGCTTGCCTCCTCGGCAGCGGCCTTTTGGTGCGGCCGTCCGATGGAGTGGTAGGTGAGCCCGGCGGCCGCTGCATCGTCCCTGTCATAAATGTTGCGCAGGTCGATGAGCGTGTGCTCGCGCAGCAAGGTGGAGATCCGTCCCAGATCGAGGGCGCGGAACTGGTCCCACTCGGTGATGATCACCGCAAGGTCCGCCCCGTCCAGACACTCATAGGCGCCGTTGGCGAAGGTGATGCCCTCAAAGTGCTTGGCCGCCTCCACCTGACCTTCAGGGTCGAAGGCGCGAATGCTGGCGCCGGCCGCCTGGAGCGTCGGCACGATGGAGAGGCTCGGCGCCTCGCGCATATCGTCGGTGTTGGGCTTGAAGGTGAGGCCGAGGAGGGCCACCGTCTTGCCCGACACGTCGCCGCCCGCCGCCTCGATGATGAGGTCGCCCATGCGTGCTTTGCGCTTGTCGTTGGCAGCAATCACCGCATCCACAATGGTCATGGGGGAGGCGTTGAGTGTGGCCGTGCGCGACAGGGCCAGCGTGTCCTTGGGGAAGCAAGAGCCGCCATAGCCCGGGCCGGCATTCAAGAATTTCGGGCCGTTGGGGTTGTCGTGGCCAATGCCCCGCGCCACCCGCTGCACGTTGGCGGCCATCGCATCGCAAAGGTCGGCGATCTCGTTGATGAAGGCGAT
>JBCDCF010000614.1:0-2879 GCA_039182345.1 Pseudomonadota bacterium | reverse complement strand
TTGTAGGTGACGGACACGTTGGCCGCCACCGCCTGGCGGATGGCCAAAATGCCTGAGTGATAGTAGGTACCATCGCGCATGTGGACGAAGACGTGGCCGTCGCGGCTGAACGGTTCCTGGCCCAACCAGGGCACACCCTCCCCGCCCATCGCCACCTGACCGTCGGTGGTGTTGCCGTTGATCTCGCTCATGGCATGGCAGCCGATGCCTGGCAGCGCGCGCGACCCCTCAGGCACCTTGGTGGAGGTGGAGTGCGGGCAGCCTGAACAGAAATAGGCGGTGCGCTGACCCCCTTCGGCGTGGCCCGCAGCCCAGGCGGCCTGCTCCACCATGCGCTGGGCGGTGGCCTTCATGCCCTCGTCCTCGCGCGCGCCCGGGACAATGTCCATCAGCGCCTGGACAAGGTCCTGGGGGCGCAGCTCCAGAACGTCGGACAGGAAGGGCTCGCCCGACGGCGTTGTCTTGCCCCACACGGGCGGGCGCACGGCATCGGGCAGACCATAAAGCGCGGCCTTCACCTGCGGCTCCAGGAAGGCGCGCTTGTGCTCCACAAGGACGAGCTTGTCCTTGCCGCGGGCAAACTGGGTGAGACCATCGGTCTCCAACGGCCAGGGCACGGCCACCTTGTAGACCGAAAGGCCAAGCTGGCGGGCGCGGGCCTCATCGATCCCCAAAAGGTCGAAGGCCTGGAGAAGGTCGCGATAGGCCTTGCCGGTGGCCACGAAACCCACGCGGCCCCGCTCGCTGCCATAGGCGAACCCATCCAGATGGTTGGCGCGCACATAGGCTTTGACGGCTGGCAGGCGAATGTCGCGCAACAGCCGCTCCGTCTCAAGCCGGGTGCCAAGGTGAAGGGGCCTGTTGATGGTGTGCTCGGCTCGCGGATCGGCCGACTTGGGGTAGACGAAGCGCAGGCGCGACGGATCGACGCTCACAAGGCCCGAGGCGTCCATGGTGTCGGCAACGCAAATCAGCCCCGACCAGTTGCCCGCATAGCGCGACAGGGCAATGGCGTGAAGGCCGTAGTCCAACACCTCCTGCAGGTCGCAGGGGTTGAAGAACGGCATTTCAAAGTGCTGGAGCGCAAACTCCGACTGGGCCGGCAGGATGGAGGATTTGGCCAGAAGGTCATCGCCGCACAAGGCAAGGGCGCCGCCATGGCGCGCGGTGCCTGAGGCGGTCGCCTGGCGCAGAACATCGCCCGCACGGTCCACCCCAGGCGCCTTGCCGTACCAGATGCCGACGACGCCGTCATAGTCGGTGCCCTTGCCGTGGAGGCCCACCTTCTGCGTGCCCCAGACGGCCGTTGCCCCAAGCTCCTCGTTGATGCCTGGCTGGAAGTGAATGTCCCGCGGCAGGAGGCGGCTTTTGTTGCGCTCAAGCTCCTGGTCCACACCGCCAAGGGGCGAGCCGCGATAGCCTGAGAAGAAGACGCCTGTCTTGAGGCCCGCCGCGTCATCCATCGCCCTCTGGTCGATGGCAATGCGGATCAGCGCCTGGATGCCCGTCAGGTACACACGGCCCCTGTCGAGTTCGTACTTGTCGCTCAGGCTGACATTGCGCGTCATCGTCTCAAGCCTCCTTCAAGGGCTTTCGCGCACGCGTCGTCACGGCGCGACCGCCCACTGTGGCAAGGACTAATTTGTTCTCGATTGCGCGAACTATCTGTGCTTTCTTTGACCCCTTCCACAGGCTGAACGCAAAATATGTCTACGAGCGGCACCGAAAAAGGAGAAATTGTTCTCGACGCTGCGGATCGCAAAATTCTGCGCGCCATGCAGGCCGATGCGTCCCAGTCGGTGAGCGATATTGCCGCCGCGTCAGGCCTCAGCCAAACCCCGTGTTGGCGCCGAATCAAGCGCATGAAGGACCAGGGGGTGATTCGCTCCATCGTGGCGCATGTGGACCAGGAGGCGGTGGGCCTTGCCTTCACCTCCTACGCTTTCGTGAAACTGGTGCTTCCCAGCCGCGAAAACATGGAGCGGTTCGACCGCATGGTCATGCGCTGGCCAGAGGTGGTCACCTGCGAGCGCGTCACCGGCGCGGTGGATTATCTCATCAAAGTGGTGGCGCGGGACATCAAAGAGTACGACGAGTTCTTGCGTCACAAGCTCCTGGACAGCGACCTTGTGAGCGACGTTCAGTCCCGTATCGTCGTGTCGACCGTCAAAGAGACGGCGGCCCTTCCCATTCCTGACCCTTAAGGGCGGGGCGAGGGCGTTCAGGTGCGCCGATCGTGCCTGTGATGCCCGTTGCGGCGCACAGGAACGGGGCGCGGCTCGTACCAGTCCCGCCGGAACCACGTTTTGGCGAAAACGCGACTCATCACGAGAATGGTGAGGGCGGTGATGGCCGTCATGGCGATGGCCAGGAGTCCCGCTTCAATCATTCAAGCCTCCTCAACTCGTAGAGTGCCAGTAAATGTAAGCCGATCCCCGTCAAAAACAAACCGGCGGTGGTGAGATAAAGGATCCACCGTGGCGGCGCGGTCAGATGATCGCCCAGGACGAAGGTGCTGACGGGGGTCAAAATGGCGAACACCACAAGGTTGACCGCCACACGATTGAGGAACTCGGACCACGCCTTCACGCGCTCCTTGCGCACGTCCGTGTGGGGGTCGTCGCCAGGGTCTGGCTTGGGTGCCATGACGCGCCGCCCCGTCAGCGCATTTCCTTGGTTTCAAGGAAGCGGATGTCGGGATTGCGCTCCTTCACGTAGTTCAACTCCCAGGCATTGCGGGCGAGATAGACCGGGTCGCCGTCCACATCGTCCGCCACGGTGGATTTGTTGGTGTCCACGAAGGTTTTGACCGCCTTGTCATCGCCGGCAAGCCAGCGGGCGGTGGAGAAGGGCGCAGGCTCGAAATCGATGGCGACCTT
>JBCDCF010000613.1:0-2881 GCA_039182345.1 Pseudomonadota bacterium | reverse complement strand
GAACTCGTCCCCGCCAGCGCCGAACGGCTCCTGTTGAAGCGTGCTCATACCGCCCTCCTCCCGCCTGTGTCTTGGCTGCAGGGTGCAACCCTTGCGGCAACACCGTCATCATTCCACTGGATGGCGCGGGGCGCCAGTGCCTGCGGCACACCGCCCACCATCCTGACACATCAGGCCAAACCCAGTATGGCTCCGGCCTTGCGCGCCGAGGAGGACGGGGATGACAGGGGAGGAGAACGGCTGGGTAAAGTCCGCCGATGCGTGGATTGCCGACATGGGTCATGAAGGCGACTTTGGCCGCAAACACATCCTCGACACGCCAATGCTTGCCCGCGCGGCCCTTGCAGCAGAGCGCGGCGGCACGCGGGCCTTGGACGTGGGGTGCGGCGAGGGCCGGTTTTGCCGAATGTTGGCCGGCCGCGGTTGGGACGTGATCGGCCTTGACCCTGTGCCGCGGATGCTTCAGGCGGCACAAAGCCATACTGATACCGCCTGCTATGTGCGCGGCCACGGCGAGAGGCTGCCTTTTGAAAGCGAGGCGTTTCACCTCGTCGTCAGCTACCTCAGCCTTTTGGATCTGGATGGGTTCGACGCTGCCGTGGCAGAGATGGCCCGCGTGAGCGCCCCTGGCGGTTCGGTGCTTGTGGCGAACCTCAACCCGTTCGTCACCGCCAACCCCTTCCACACCTGGATCGAGGACGGCAAAGGCGGCAAGCTCTTCCCCATCGATCACTATCCTGACGCGCGGGCCGATTGGGTGGGGTGGCGCGGCATCCATGTGCGCAACTGGCATCGGCCTTTGGAGACCACCATGAGCGCGTTCATCGGCGCCGGCCTGACACTCACCCACTATGGCGAGCCATTGCCCACAGGCGGCGACCCCGCACGGGTCGCCCGCCAAAAGCGTGTGCTGTGGTTCCACATTATGGAGTGGGCCAAGCCGGCCGAGCGCCCTTAACGTCCACGGGGACGGGACAGGAGGTCACCGGCCAAACTGAAGGCCAGAACCGTCAATGCGACGGCAATGCCTGGGATGATCACAAGGCTTGGCTGGGAGCGCACCACAGCACGCCCTTCGGCCACCATGCCGCCCCAGCTCAACACGTTGGGGTCGCTAAGGCCGAGGAAGGCAAGGGCGCTTTCCACAAGGATCGCTTCGCCAACGGCAATCCCGATCAACGCAATCACCGGCTGGAGGGCGTTGGGAAAAACCTCCACGAAAGCGATGGCAGCAGGCGCACGGCCAGTGAGCTGTGCGGCGGCCACATAATCAAGGGTGCGGATGCGCAGGACCTCCCCCCGCACAAGCCGCGCCGCGGCCGGCCATGATGCCAGCGCAATGGCCACAATCACCGTTGTCATGGACGCGCCGAGACCGCCCACCAGCGCCAGGGCGAACAAGAACGTGGGCATGGTTTGAAAGGCTTCCGCAACGCGCATGATCACCGCGTCCACCACACCGCCGGCAAAACCTGCCACCAGCCCCGCCAGCGCGCCGAAGCCAAGGGATGCGGCTGCGGCCACAGCCCCCACAATCAAAGACGTGCGCGCCCCGTGGATCAGCCCTGCCAAGACATCCCGGCCCAGACGGTCGGTGCCCAAGGGGTGGGATGCGTCGGCAAAGGGCGCCAAAAGCGGGCGGGCCACCATGTCGAGAGGGTCGCCTGGGGCAAGGAGCGGCGCGAACACGGCCACAAGTGCAACGCCCGCGATCAACAGCGCGCCAAGGATGCCGCCGGCATCCTTCATCCGCAGCGCCCGCGCTCTCATGGCGCTTTGTCGAGGGGGCCTGCCCCATGCCTGATCCGCGGATCGATGACGCCGTAAAGAATGTCCACCACGAGGTTCGCGACCATCACCATCACGGCCCCCGTGAGGAGGATGCCCGCAAGGAGGAGCAGATCGCGCTGGGCCACCGCCCCATAGGCAAGGCTGCCAAGGCCTGGGATGGCGAACACGGTCTCCACCACCACACTGCCTCCCAGCATGGCGCCAGCCTGGATGCCCACCATCGTCACCACCGGGGCAAGCGCAGGGCGCACTTTGTGGCGCAGCAGGAGCCGCCTGCCGCGCACGCCCCTTGCCCTTGCGGCGGTGACCCAAAGGGCAGAGGTGGTCTCCACCATCGCACTGCGCATCAGGCGCACGTAAAGGGCAAGGTAGGTGAGCGTCAGCGTCATCACCGGCAACACGAGATGGCGCGCGGTGTCCAACACGCCGGCGAGCCCGCCAGCCTCCCGCCCGAACGTTGCAAGCCCCCCGAGCGGGAGCCACCGCAGCGACACCGCAAACACAATCAGCGCCACCAGGCCGACCAGAAACCCGGGCGTTGCATTCAAGACAAGGGCAAGACCGGTGATCACACCGTCGGACAGGTGGCCCCGCCGCAAGGCAGCCATCGCACCGAGCGCACTGCCCACAAAACTTGCCAGGACAAGGGCAAGGCCCATCAACAAAAGGGTCGTGGGCAAGCGCTCGCCAATCACCTCCACCACAGGGCGGCCGAAGGCGATGGAGGGGCCAAGGTCGAGGGTGACGAGGCGCGTCAGATACGCGGCGAAGCGGCCTGGCAGGCTGTCGGCAAGGTCGTAGCGCTCCCGCAAGGCGGCGATGAAGGCATCGTCCCCCGCCGCCCCGGTCTCGGCGAGGTAGGCGTCCACCGCATCGCCCTCCGACACCTCAAGGAGGGCAAAGACGGCCACCGCAACAATCAGGAGGACGGGGATTGCCTGGCCCACCCGCACCACAATGCGGCGCGCCAGTGCGCTCACGGTCCTCTCACGGCCGTTGGTGGACTGGCCGCTGCCTCATCCCTCAAGCCAGGTGTCGGCCCAGTTGGAGGTGGCCCAGCGGGGGTTGTTGGCGACCCCTTTCACCCGGT
>JBCDCF010000612.1:0-2882 GCA_039182345.1 Pseudomonadota bacterium | reverse complement strand
GAAACGGCGCAGGGCCTCAGCGTCCGCCAAAGGGGCGAAACTGCGCGCCGTCAGCACCTCGGCGCCCGTGGCATCGGTGCCTGAGCGGTTGGCCTCCTCAGGCTCGAAGATCTCCGCTTCGCCCTTCTCGGGCTCATAGACGCGCTCGTCCTCATCGTCTCCCATGGCGGGGGCGGAAAGGGTCTGGCCGAGGAAGTGGGCGCGAAAAAGGGCATCGAACGCGTCCCTTGCCTCAACGGACGGGGCGAGGGTGGCGATGGCCGCACGGTGAATGTCGCTCATTTCCCGCGGTCCGAGGAGGCCGACGGCGGTCACGAAGCTCTCCGTCTGTTCTGGCGCGACGGAAAAGCCGTTGGCGCGCAACAGGGCCGCAAAGGTCACGAATGGGACGGCGGCCCGCGGCAGCGACGGGATCGCCCCGGTGTCCTGCGCTGCCGCGTCCTCGCTCACGCCGCAGCGTTGTGGAGGACGGCGTCGAGCCTGTCTTCCATGAAGGTGAGGTCGTCCTGGTCCTTCAGCGCAACGCCGATGGCTCTGCGGAAGGCGGCGGGCCAGGGATTGCCCTGGGCGTGGAGGAGGGTGGCCGCCTCAGCCCACTCCACCGTCTCGGCAATGCCTGGGGCCTTGACCAAGGGTTCGGCGCGTAGGGCTTTGACAGCGGCCACCACCCGATCGGCGGTCTGGCGGGTGACGGTGGAGGCGCGCATCATCACAATGTCGGCCTCGCGTGCGGCATCGGGATAGTCGATCCAGTGGTAGACGCAGCGGCGGCGCAAGGCCTCGTGGAGTTCGCGGGTGCGGTTGGAGGTGAGAACCACCACTGGATGCTCGTGCGCACGCACCGTGCCGCGCTCGGGGATGGAGATGGAAAAGTCCGACAAGAACTCCAGCAAGAACGCCTCGAACTCATGGTCGGCGCGGTCGATTTCGTCGATCAACAGGACCGTGTCGGCAGGGTGGCGCAGCGCCTCCAACATGGGCCGTGCGATCAGAAAGTCGTCGGCGTAGATGTTGACGTAGGCATCCCCCGCCTGGCGGATGGCAAGGATCTGGCGGGGGTAGTTCCACTCATAAAGGGCGGCGGCCGCGTCGATCCCCTCATAGCATTGCAGGCGCACCATCTCCCTGCCGAGGGTGCTTGCAATGGCCTTCGCGGCCTCGGTCTTGCCCACCCCTGGGGCGCCTTCAAGGAGGAGGGGTTTGCCGAGCGCAAGGGCAAGGTAGGCCGCTGTCGCCAAGTCCTCGCCGGCAAGGTACTGGGCATCGCGCAGGGCCGTGCTCAGCCTGTCGGGTCCATCGATGCCGGCGACGACGGGGCGGACAGGCATTTACGCGCGGGCGCCTGCAGGGCGGGCGCCGCCGTTGTCCTTGATGCCGCGCAAAACCTTCTCGGGCGTGATGGGAAGGTCGGTGATGCGCACCCCCACAGCGTTGAAGACGGCATTGGCAACGGCAGGCAGCACAGGGTTGGCGCACATTTCGCCAGGGCCCTTGCCGCCGAACGGCCCGTCAGGGGCAGGGCGCTCGAGGACGGCAATGTTGTGGGGGACAATGTCGCCAGGGCCGGGCATCAGGTAGCCGTTGAAGTCCACAGGGCCGTCGCGGCGGTCCGGGTAGTAGGGCTCGGTGGTTTCATAAAGGGCGTGGCTCATGCCCATCCAGGCGCCGCCCACAAGCTGCTGCTCCACAAGCTTGGGGTTGAGGGCGCGGCCCACCTCATAAGCCGAGTTCATCTCCGTGACGGTGACTTCGCCCGTTTCATCGTCCACCTCCACATCCACGATGAGGGCGGCGTGGGCAAAGCAGGAGACAGGGGTCATCTCGCCCGTCTCAGGGCTCACCTCGCTCAAAGGGATGAGGAAGATGCCGCGGCCTGACACCGTGCGCCCCTGCTTGAACTGCGCGGCAAGGGAGGCATCGGCGGTGGTGATGGACCGGCTCGGCGCGCCTTTGACGTGGATGTTGCCTTTGCCGTCGGTCACAAGGTCGGCCGCATTCACCTCAAGCTCTTCTGCGGCCGCTTCAAGGAGGACGGCGCGGGCTTCCTTGGCCGCCTGGATGACGGCGTTGCCCACACGGTGGGTGCCGCGGGAGGCGAAAGAGCCCATGCAGTGGGGGCCTGTGTCGGAATCGGCGGTGTCCACATAAACGTCCTCCACAGGGACGCCGAGGGTTTCGGCCGCAATCTGGCGGGTGACGGACTTCATGCCCTGGCCGAGGTCGATGGAGGAGAGCGCCACCATGAACTTGCCGTCGGGGTTGGAGTGGACCAGCGCCTGTGACGGGTCGCCCCCAAGGTTCATGCCGATGGGGTAGTTGATTGACGCAAAGCCGCGGCCTTTATGGATGCTCATCAACGCTCTCCTGTCAGTTCACGGGCGGATGAGGGGGCGCGGGTGTCATCACGCCCCCTCATCCGAGCGCAACGCTTCTGGCGCGGGTGCGCATCAAGCGCCGCTCGCGGTGGACGGTGTAAAGGCCTGCAACAAGGATGATGGCGGCGCCGACCCAGGTCAGTGAATCGGGAAACTCTTTGAACAGGATGTAGCCGAGCACCGTCGCCGATATGATTTCCAGGTATTGGAACGGGGCAATCAGGCTCGCCTCAGCGAACTTGGCGCCAAACGTCATCATCCCCTGGCCGATGGTGCCGACGATGCCCATCAAGACAATGAGCCACAATATGTCTGCTGAGGGCACCGACGGCGTCATAATCGTCACGCCCGTGCCAGTGCCCACCAAAATGGCGATCCCCAGAAAGAGGCTCGCAAAAGCGCCGCTGACGGTCTGGGTGCGAAAGCCGTCCAGCCCGAAGGAGATGGAGCGCAGCGTCGTCATTAGCGCGGCGAAGGCTGCGGCCGTCACCAATGGCAGCACAGAGG
>JBCDCF010000611.1:0-2898 GCA_039182345.1 Pseudomonadota bacterium | reverse complement strand
GTGATCAGGCAAAGGGTCTTGTTCGTGCCTTGGTCGGTGTTGCAGATCTTGACCCAAGCATTGTCATCCGCCGGCGTCGGCGCTTGGGCCACAGCCGGCCCGACGGCGCCTGCTGCGCCCAAGACAAAGGCCATTCCGGCCAGAAAACGTGCCACCTTCATGCGACTCTCCCAGTACACCACATGGACCCTCCGACAGGCCCGGTCCGGTCAGCTCAACGAACGCTTAGACCGCGCGTGCCAAAATGGCTAGAACGGTCGTTCTTTACGATTGCGCAAATCGCGAGGTCAAACTGTAAATGCGTTCCTCTTCGATGCGCCTTTGGGCCCCAATCGCCGCCGTTTTCGCGCTCCTTGGCGCGCTGACGGTTCCCCACCAAAGTCTGGCACAGACTGGCATTGCCATGCACGGCGAGCCACAGCTCGAGCCAACCGATGCCCTTCCTTATGCCGTGCCCGATGCCCCACAAGGAGGCCGAATCACCTTCGGCGCCCTCGGCACTTACGACAATTTGAACCCCATGATTCCCCGCGGCGCCGTCGCGCCGGGGTTGCGGGACCTATTGTACGGCAACCTTGTTTACGAAAGCCTTCTTGAACGAAACCGCGACGAACCTTTCTCCCTTTATGGACTGCTGGCCGATACGGTGACCGTCAGCCCCGCGCG
The DNA here is from genome assembly GCA_039182345.1 of Pseudomonadota bacterium. Classification (GTDB taxonomy): domain Bacteria; phylum Pseudomonadota; class Alphaproteobacteria; order Rhizobiales; family Amorphaceae; genus Acuticoccus. Next base: position 2,232 of record JBCDCF010000611.1, on the reverse strand, counting down.
CGACGCCGTCACCTTCACCATCGACCCCAAGGCCCGCTTCTCCGATGGCACCCCTGTCACAGCCAAGGACGTGGTCTTCACACTGGACCTTCTGCGCGAGAAGGGCTGGCCCTACGCCAGAACCTACTACGCCAAGGTGGAAGAGGTGGAGACGCCCGATGAGCGCACCGTTCACTTCCGCTTTCCAAACGCCAACGACCGGGAGCTGGCGCTGATTTTGGGCCTGATGCCCATCCTGCCCGCCCACGACACCGATCCTGAGACCTTTTCGCGCACCACGCTCGACCCGCCGGTCGGAACAGGCCCTTACGTGATTGCCGATGTGGATCCTGGGCGCTCCATCATCTACCGCCGCAACCCGGACTATTGGGGCAACGATCTGGCCCTCAACAAAGGGCGCTACAACGCCGAAGAAATCCGCTTCGTCTTCTACCGCGACGAGAATGCCATGTTCGAGGCGTTCAAGACAGGCGAGATCGACGTCCACCTTGAGACGGACGCCACCCGCTGGGCCAACGGCTACACGTTCCCCGCCGCCCGCGACGGGCGCATCTTGAAGACCGAGATCCCCACAGCGACCCCGCGCGGCATGTACGCGTTCGTCTTCAACACCCGCAGGCCACAGTTTCAGGACAAGCGGGTGCGCGAGGCGATGACGCTCCTGTTCGATTTTGAGTGGATCAACGCCAACCTCTTTTTCGGCATGCGCAGGCGCACCTCAAGCTTCTTTGAAAACTCAGAGCTTGAAGCCACAGGCCGGCCTGCCGATGAGCGTGAACGCAAGCTCCTTGCAGCCTTTGAGGATGTGGTGACGCCCACCATCATGGACGGCACCTGGCAGCCGCCGACATCGGACGGGTCGGGGCGGGACCGCACCAACCTGCGCCAGGCCTTCAGGCTGTTTCAGGAGGCCGGGTGGCGCATCAAGGACGGCCGCCTTGTGGATGAAGCCGGCAACCCCTTCACGTTCGAAATCCTGGTGGCGACCCGAGAGGATGAGCGTCTGGCCCTTGCCTATCAGCGGCTTTTGCGGCCTGCGGGCATCGATGCCAGCGTGCGCTATGTGGACAATCAGCAGTACACCGCCCGCATGCGCGCCTTCGATTTCGATATGGCGCGCGTCTATTGGCCGGCCTCCCTGTCGCCGGGCAACGAACAGCTTCACCGCTGGTCGGTGCCATCGGCCGAAGTGGACGGATCCTTCAACTATGCCGGCGCTCGCGAGCCTGCGGTGGACGCCATGATCGACGCCATGCTGTCGGCAGAGGAAAGGGAGGACTTCGTGGCCGCCGTCCGTGCGCTCGACAGGGTGCTCCTGTCAGGGTTTTATGTGGTGCCTTTGTTCAACACCCCCGTGCAGTGGGTCGCCTATTGGGACAGGCTCGGCCGCCCGGACAACCAGAGCCTTTCAGGTGTGGAGTTGGAAACATGGTGGGTCAAACCGTGAGCGATTTTGACGCCGAGGCGAACGACGGGTTGAGGATCGACATTGTCTCCGACGTCATGTGCCCGTGGTGTTATGTGGGAAAGCGCCGGCTTGAGACGGCGCTCGCCTCCGTCCCCGACATTCCCGTGACGGTGGAGTGGCACCCCTTCCAGCTGGATCCCACCCTCCCCAAGGAGGGCAAGGATCGCAGGCAATATCTCATCGAAAAGTTCGGCGGTCCCGAGCAGGCCGCCACCGTCTATCAGAGGATTGTGGAGGCGGGCGAGACGGAGGACATTGCCTTCGCCTTCGACAAGATTACCCGCTCGCCCAACACACTGAATGCCCACCGCCTGATCCGCTGGGCCGGCATTGAGAACGTCCAGGACAAAGTGGTGGAGCGCCTTTTTCAGCTCTACTTCCTGGAAGGGGCAGACCTCACCGATGATTCTGTCCTGGTGGAGGCAGGCACCGCCGCAGGCATGGACGGGGAGATGGTGGCGCGCCTCCTTGCCACCGACGCCGATCTTGCCGAGACAGAGGCCGAAGTGGCGCGTGCCCAGACCATGGGCGTGACCGGCGTGCCGTGCTTCATTTTGGATCGCAAATACGTGGTGAGCGGCGCCCAGCCCGCCCACATCCTTGCCAGCGCCATCCGTCAGGTGGAGGAGGCCCGCCAGACCGGCACAGACCTCACGGCCCAGCCCCACTGACCAGGCGGTCTGGCCGCGCATGCGGCTAGAGGATCACGCTCGTTTGGCTGGCCGCCATCGCGCGGTCTGAGGATCGCGCGGGTTTAGTGGAAG
>JBCDCF010000610.1:0-2904 GCA_039182345.1 Pseudomonadota bacterium | reverse complement strand
TCCATGGTGACGCCTTCCTCGCCGGTCACCTGCATCATCTGGCTCACATGGTCGCCCGTCTCCAACAGGTCTTGCAGGCGGCGCACCTTCGCGCACCAGTCCGCACCAAGGTGTTGGTCGTACCAGGCCTCCATCTGCGACAGGTATCGCGACCATGAAATCAACGGGTCGACGGCGGGATAGAACCGTTTATACGCCCGCTCCGACGACAGGCCGAGGAAACACTTGACCGTGGAGAGTGTGGACTGGGTCACAGGCTCGTCAAAGTTGCCGCCTGCGGGCGAGACGGTGCCGATCATCGTCAGACTGCCCGTCGCCCCGTCATTGGCGCGGATGACGCCGGCGCGCTCGTACACACCCTTGATGGAGCTTTCCAGATAGGCCGGAAAACCCTCCTCGCCCGGGATCTCTTCAAGACGGCCCGAGGTTTCGCGCATGGCCTGCGCCCAGCGGGAGGTGCTGTCGGCAATCAACAACACCTCAAGCCCCATCTGACGGTAGTATTCACCAAGGGTGATGCCGGTATAAATGGACGCTTCGCGCGCCGCGACGGGCATCGATGAGGTGTTGCAGATGATGATGGTGCGGTCCATCAGGCTGCCGCCTGAGGTGGGGTCGGTCATCAGCGGAAACTCATGGATGGTTTCCACCACCTCCCCCGCCCGCTCCCCGCAGGCCACCACGATGACAATGTCCACTTGGGCGTTGCGGGCAATGAGGTTCTGAAGCACCGTCTTGCCGGCCCCGAACGGGCCTGGAATGCACGCCGTGCCGCCCCGCGCGATGGGAAAGAAGGTGTCGATCAAGCGCTGCGAGGTGAGAAGCGGCTCGGTGGGAAACTGGCGCTCGGACACCGCGCGCTTCAACAGCGCGGCCGGCAGCGCCCTGCGGACAGGCCACTTTTGCGCAAGCGTCACCATCCGCTCCGTGCCCGCGCCGTCGCTGAGGCGGGCGATGGGCTCGTGGATTTTCGCCCCACCGTCCTGGATCCAGACGATCTTGTGTTCACCGCCCCAGGCGAAGGGCACCATCACCTTGTGGGTGAACCGGCCTTCGGGGACCGTGCCGATGACGTCACCGGCCTTCACCGTGTCGCCGACCCTGACGCAAGCGGAGAAACTCCACTTCGCTTTGGTGTCGAGGGGCGCCACGTCCGCGCCGCGGGGCAGGAAGATGCCGAACTCCGTTGCGACCTTGGGAAGGGGCGCCTGGAGACCATCATAGACCTGGCCCAAGAGGCCTGGTCCCAGCTCCACGGAGAGGAGTTGGCCGGTCTGCTCCACAGGGTCACCCACGGCAACGCCTTGCGTGCTTTCATAGACCTGTGCGTCGGCGGTATTGCCGCGCACGCGCAGAACTTCGGCCTTCAAACGCTCCTGCCGTCCGTCGGCCCCCGGAAGGCTGGGCAGGATGATGACCACCTCGTTCTTCACCAGCGCTGCGGGGACACCGTCGGCGCCCTGCAGCGCCTCGATCTGCACAAGGTCGTCCTGCACGGCGACGATCTTGGCGGTTGCGGTCGTGGTGCGGGCGGGTGCGTCGGTGGCTGCCATCACAGGGCCCCTTCAAGAACAAGGCCGTCGAACCCTTTCAGCGCCTGCTGGGTGAGGGTTTCGAACCGCCGCTCGGCGGCCCGGGTGTCCCTGTCGGCCCAGCGGTCGAAGATGCTCCACTTCAGGACGTAAATCACCACCGCCTCGAAGTCGAAGCTGTGGCGCGCAGCGTGGCGCTTCAACTGGCGGAAGGTGGTGTCGAGGAGGTGTCGCTCCAGCGCCAAAGGATCATCCTTTTCAAGAAGCGTGACGGCCTCGCGCAGCCACGGCAGCCGCCGCTGAAGGTGAAACGCGGGGTCGGACCAGTTGGCGATGATGTGCGGAACAAGCCGGCTTGCCCCCAGGAGCGCTGTGGGCGGGCCATCGCCTCGCCGGCGCATGCGCAAGGCGGCAATGGTGGTGCGAAGGTCCATCCGCTCAGCGACAATGGTGCGCAACGTCTTTCGTTTCAGCCCCGCCATCACCGCACGCACCCGCGCCAACACGTCCGCCTCCGTGTCGTTCATGGAGTAGGCGCCCCAGCTCATAATGCTTTCGATCTGCGCCAGCGTCTCACGATCCTCAGCGCTGAGGAGGGTGAGGCGCCGCTCCAGCCGCACCCGCGACAACGGCGGCTTTTTGGCAACGAACAGGCGTTCTGATGCCGGAAGGCTGGAGACAAGGGTGATGTAGGCGTCAGAATCGGACATCGGCTAGCTGATGACGCCTTCCATGACCGCACGAAAGCGCGGCTGCAGGTGCTGCATGATGAGGGAGGCGATGGCCTCGTCCGACAGATCAAGCTCGATGATCCCGTCCGCGCGACGGGCACGGATGCCGCCCTGAAGGTCGTCGGCGGCGTGCAGTGTGACGCCATCGGCGAGCATCTCCTGGGTCAGGCCGGGCACGTGAGACAATCGCCCCGGTGGAAGGGACCGAGGTGGTGCTGCCGGCCGACATTGTCGGCGCCGAGGCCATCCGCGAGAACCCTGACGATATCCGCTCAGGTACACTCACAAAGTTCGTTCTGGGTCTGACACAGGACATGCTGGCTGAGGGCGTGACACTTCATGCCGCTGATGATCTTCAGGGCGGCATCCGCGCCCGGCGAGCCGATGGGGTCATCGAGCTTGACCTGTCGGACGAGGCCATCGCGTCCCTCATTATGCAGCACCTGCAGCCGCGGTTTCGTGCGGTCATGGAAGGCGTCATCAGCTAGCCGATGTCCGATCCTGACGCCTACATCACCCTGGTCACCAGCTTGCCGGCTTCGGAACGCTTGTTCGTTGCCAAGAAGCCGCCCCTTTCAAGGGTAAGGCTCGACCGTCGCCTCTCCCTTCTCACTGAGGAGGATCGCGAGACGCTGGCGCGG
>JBCDCF010000609.1:0-2905 GCA_039182345.1 Pseudomonadota bacterium | reverse complement strand
GCAACAGACCATCGACGAGGCCGTGAAATCCAACGACGTCCTGTTGTTCATGAAAGGCACGCCGAATTTCCCCCAATGCGGGTTCTCCGGCCAAGTGATCCAGATCCTGGATTATCTGGGCGTGCCCTACTCCAGCGTGAACGTTCTTGAGGACGACGACATCCGCTCAGGCATCAAGGACTACTCCAACTGGCCCACCATCCCTCAGCTTTATGTGAAGGGGGAGTTTTTGGGCGGTTGCGACATCGTGCGCGAAATGTTCCAGGCGGGGGAATTGCAGGACCATTTGACCGGCGCTGGCATCAAGCTGGGCGACAAGGCCGCCACCTAGCGCATGTCCCGCTCGATCCGGGTCAGATCGAGCGAAGAGGACATGCGCCAGACTTGAACGCGCTCGCGCCAGATCGCAAAGGTGCAATTGCCTGTGAGGCGGTCTGGCGTCACCCCTTGGTCCTCCTAGGTGTGAGGAAGGACGAAAGGGTTTGTTTTGATGAAAAAGATGCTGACACTGGGCGCCGCCGTGGCGCTTGCGGCGGGCCTGACCGTGTTTGCCGCGAACGACACCATTGCCACCGATAAGGCGGCCGCCAGCGCAAAGGCGAAAGCGGCAGCCGAAACCACCGAAACGGCCATCTTCGCAGGCGGCTGCTTCTGGTGTGTGGAATCGGACTTCGACAAGGTGGACGGCGTGCTGGACACCGAATCCGGCTACACAGGCGGCACCACGGAAAACCCCACCTACAAGTCCGTCACCTACGGCGATTCAGGCCACTATGAGGCCGTGCGCATCACCTACGATCCCTCGGTGGTGGACTATCGCACCCTCGTCAACCACTTCTTCCGCACCGTCGACCCCACCGACGATGGCGGCCAGTTCTGCGACAGGGGTCACAGCTATCGCACCGCCATCTTTGCCGTGGATGCCGACCAGCGCGCCATTGCAGAGGACGAAAAGGCCGTTGCCGACGAGATCCTTGGCGGCACTGTGGTGACCCCCATCATCGACGCCTCGGCCTTTACCCGCGCTGAGGAGTATCACCAGGACTACTACCTCACCAATCCGCTGCGCTACCGCTACTACCGCTATGCCTGCGGGCGGGACGATCGCGTCAAAGAGCTGTGGGGCGAGGAAAAGCCCGCCGGCTGATCACTCCACAAGGTGGCAGGCGACCCTTCGTCCCTGCCCCACCCCCCTCAGCACAGGGTCCTCCTCCTTGCAGCGGGGGATGGCGAACGGGCAGCGGGTGTGGAAGCGGCAGCCCGATGGCGGGTTCATGGGCGAAGGCACATCCCCTTCCAAGACGATGCGCTCGCGCTTGACCGTGGGGTCGGGTACAGGCGCTGCGGCAATCAACGCCTTGGTGTAGGGGTGAAGGGGGTTCTTGAAGAGGTCGTCCTTGTCGGCAATCTCGACGATACGGCCCAGATACATCACCGCAATGCGGTGGCCGATGTGCTCCACCACACCAAGGTCGTGGGAGACGAACAGGTACGCGAGCCCCAGACTGTCCTGAAGGTCCATCAACAAGTTCAGAACCTGCGCCTGGACCGACACGTCGAGGGCCGACACAGGCTCATCCGCCACCACCACCGACGGGTTGAGCGCAATGGCCCGCGCGATGCCGAGCCTTTGCCGCTGCCCGCCTGAAAACTCGAACGGGAAGCGGCGCATGGCGTCGGGCCGCAGACCCACCCTGTCGAGGAGTTCGGCAACGCGGGCCATGCGCGCCTCTGCATTATCGTCGGTATAATTCTCCAGCGGCTCGGCGATGATCTGGCCCACGGTGCGGCGCGGGTTCAGCGAGGCATAAGGGTCCTGAAACACCATCTGGATGCGCTTGCGGTGGGGGCGCATGGCACCGGCATCAAGGTGGGTGATGTCGGCCCCTTCAAGGGCGATGGCCCCGTCCGTCGGCTCCAGCAAACGCAGCGCCAGCTTGCCAACGGTGGACTTGCCGCACCCCGATTCCCCCACAAGGCACAAGGTCTCGCCAGGCTTCACGTCCAGCGACACGCCATCCACGGCCTTCACGTGGGCAACGGTCTTCTGCAACAGGCCTTTCTTGACGGGAAAGTGCTTCTTGAGGTCGCTCAGCGTCAGGATGGGGGCGGCCTCGGCCGTTGCGGCATTACTCATCCGCGCACCCTTTCAGCTTCGTGGCAGGCAACGTTGTGGCCGTCCGCAAGGGTGCGCAGGACAGGGGCTTCCACTGTGCAGCGCTCCACCGCAAACGGGCAGCGCGGGGCAAAGGCGCACCCTGGGATCGGGTCGCGCAGGTTCGGCACAATGCCAGGGATCTCCGACAGGCGCGACTTGCGCTCCCCTGACCGCGAGCGCGGAATGGAGGCGAGCAGCCCTTGGGTATAAGGGTGAGAGGGCTTGGCAAAGAGGGAGGCAACGTCCGCCTCCTCGATCTTGCGCCCCGCGTACATGACAATCACCCTCTGGCACGTCTCCGCCACCACCCCAAGATCGTGGGTGATGAAGAGGACCGACGCCCCCGTCCGCTCTTTAAGGTCCGCCACGAGGGACAGGATTTGCGCCTGGATGGTGACGTCGAGCGCCGTCGTCGGCTCATCGGCAATGAGGAGCTTGGGATTGCAGGCAAGGGCCATTGCAATCATCGCCCTTTGGCGCATGCCGCCTGAGAACTGGAAGGGATAATCCTTCAGACGGCCCCTGGCATCAGGAATGCGCACAAGGTCCAGCATTTGCGTAGCGCGGTCGCGGGCGGCGGACCGGCTAACCCCTTCGTGGATGCGCACGGCCTCTTCGATCTGGTGGCCGACGGTGAGCACGGGGTTGAGGCTCGTCATCGGCTCCTGGAAGATCATCGCAATGCGGTTGCCGCGGATGTCGCGCATGGCCGCTTCGTCAAGATCGAGGAGGTTTTGCCCCTCAAAG
>JBCDCF010000608.1:0-2906 GCA_039182345.1 Pseudomonadota bacterium | reverse complement strand
GTACTGGAGGCCCAGCGAAATGGCGATGGCGAAGTTGTTCATCATCGCACGGAAGGCAGCGCCCTCCTTGTGCATGTCGATGAAGATTTCCCCCAGCCGCCCGTCATCGAACTCGCCTGTGCGAAGGTACACCTTATGGCCGCCGATGATGGCCTTCTGGGTGTAGCCCTTGCGCCTGTCGGGCATGGATTCGCGGGTGCGCACCACCACTTCGCGCTCCACCACACGTTCCACGAGCCGCTCGGCAATGGCCGCGGTCCGCTTGGCGGCAGGCTCGGCGAGGATCTCCTCCACCTCGTCCTCATCATCGGAGATGAGTTGCGCCGACAACGGCTGTGAGAGCTTTGAGCCGTCGCGGTAAAGGGCGTTCGCCTTCACCCCCAGCTTCCAGGAGAGCTCGTAGGCGGCGCTGCAATCCTCAACGGTGGCATCGTTGGGCATGTTGATGGTCTTAGAGATGGCGCCCGAGATGAAGGGCTGGGCGGCCGCCATCATGCGGATGTGGCTTTCCACCGACAGGAAGCGCGTGCCAAGCCGCCCACACGCATTGGCGCAGTCGAACACCGGCAGGTGCTCGTCCAACAGGTGAGGGGCCCCTTCAAGGGTCATGGCACCGCACACGTGGATGTTGGCCGCCTCGATCTCGGCCTTGGAAAAGCCCAGCGCCTCAAGGACGTTGAACTCAGGATCGTTCAGCGTCTCCGCCGTGACGCCGAGCACCTTGACCAGCACGTCCTCGCCGATGGTCCACTTGTTGATGGCAAAGCGGATGTCGAATGCGCTGGTCAGCCCCTCTTCGATGGCGGCGATGGAGGCCTCAGGCAGCCCCTTTTCCGCAAGGCTTTGGGCGTTGATGTGTGGCGCCCCCTCAAGGGAGCCGTGGCCGACGGCGTAGTTGATGATGGCCTCGCGCCGGGCCTGGTCGTAGCCCAGCACCCGCAAGGCCTGGGGAACGGCGCGGTTGATGATCTTGAAGTAACCGCCGCCGGCAAGCTTCTTGAACTTCACCAGCGCAAAGTCAGGCTCGATCCCCGTGGTGTCGCAGTCCATCACAAGGCCGATGGTGCCCGTCGGCGCAATGACGGTGGCCTGGGCGTTGCGGTAGCCGTGCTTCTCTCCAAGGGCGAGGGCACGGTCCCAGGCAGCGCCTGCACGCTCCACAAGGTTGGGGTCTGGGCAGGAGGCCTTGTCCAGAGGGACGGGGAGGGTGGCAAGATCCTCGTAGCCGCCGCCTTCGCCGTGGGCGGCAAGACGGTGGTTGCGCATGACGCGCAGCATGGATTGCGCGTTCTCCTCATAGCGGGGGAAGGCGCCGAGGTCGCGGGCCATCTCCGCCGATGTGGCGTAGGCGACCCCTGTCATAATGGCGCTGATGGCGCCGCAAATGGCACGGCCTGTGGGCGAATCGTAGGGAATGCCCGACACCATCAACAGGCCGCCGATGTTGGCAAAGCCAAGGCCGAGGGTGCGATAGTCGTAGGAGCGCTGGGCAATCTCCGCGGAGGGGAACTGCGCCATGGTGACGGAAATCTCCAGCACCATGGTCCACAGCTTCACCGCATGCTCGAACAGGCTGATGTGGAACACACCGTCTTCTGTCTTGAACTGAAGGAGGTTCAAGGAGGCAAGGTTACAGGCCGTGTCGTCCAGGAACATGTACTCAGAGCACGGGTTGGACGCACGGATTTCACCGCCCGCAGGGCAGGTGTGCCAGTCATTGATGGTGGTGTGGAACTGGATGCCGGGGTCCGCAGAGGCCCACGCCGCTTCCCCCACCTTGCCCCACAGGTCCTTGGCGGAGACGGACTTTTTCACCTCACCCGTAATCCTCCAGGTGAGGTCCCAGGGCTTGTCCTCTTCCACAGCGTGCAAGAAGTCGTCGGTGACGCGCACGGAGTTGTTGGAGTTCTGGCCCGAAACGGTGAGGTAGGCTTCTGAATCCCAGTCTGTGTTGAAGATCGGGAACTCGATGGACGTGTAGCCTTGGCGGGCGAACTGCACCACGCGGCGGATGTAGTTTTCCGGCACATGGGCCTTCTTGGCCGCCTTGATCTCCCGCTTCAGGGCAGGGTTCTTGGCGGGGTCGAAGCAATCATCGCCTGAGCCTTCGCAATTGACGCAGGCCTTCATGACCGCCGTCAGGTGCTGCTTGACCACCTTGGAGCCTGTGACGAGGGCGGCGACCTTTTGCTCCTCGCGCACCTTCCAGTCGATGTAATCCTCAATGTCGGGGTGGTCGATGTCCACCACCACCATCTTGGCCGCGCGCCGTGTGGTGCCGCCGGACTTGATGGCCCCTGCCGCGCGGTCGCCGATCTTCAAAAAGCTCATGAGGCCTGAGGATTTGCCGCCCCCTGACAGCCGCTCTCCTTCGCCGCGGATGGCCGAGAAGTTGGAGCCCGTGCCGGAGCCGTACTTAAAGAGCCGCGCCTCACGCACCCAAAGGTCCATGATGCCGCCATCGTTGACGAGATCGTCGGACACGGACTGGATGAAGCAGGCGTGGGGCTGGGGATGCTCGTAGGCGCTGTTGGAGCGCACAAGCTCGCCCGTGTCAGGGTCCACGTAATGGTGGCCTTGGCTCGGCCCGTCGATGCCGTAGGCCCAGTGCAGCCCGGTGTTGAACCATTGGGGGGAGTTGGGGGCCGCCTTTTGGGTGGCGAGCATGTAGCGCAGCTCGTCATAAAAGGCCTGCGCGTCCGCTTCGCCGTCGAAATAACCGCCCTTCCAGCCCCAGTACGTCCACGCCCCTGCCAGACGGTCGAACACGGCGCGGCTGTCGGTCTCGCCCACCGTGCGCTCGCCCTCGGGAAGGGCGTCCAAAGCATCGGTGTCGGGGACGGAGCGGCGCAGCCAGAACGGAACCCCCGTCTCGTCCACAGGCTTCAGCATGGCCGGGACGCCGG
>JBCDCF010000607.1:0-2909 GCA_039182345.1 Pseudomonadota bacterium | reverse complement strand
GCTGGGAAGACATCGCGTTCGTTACCAGTTAAGTTATCCCAACGTAGTGAATGGAGATGCTACTCAATGAAAAGAACCGGTCCTAGTGTGCCCGCTTCGACAGTGTGCGCAGACGAGATCGAGACACGGACATGGCAACGACGCGGTGGCGACGTGTTCTGATTGTTCCGGCCCTCCTTGTGGGCGTCGGGCTCTTCCTCCTCCTCACCCGGAGCCACGAGGCGGCGGTGGAGGTGGGGCCGCCGGCGCCTGTGGCCGTGCGCATCGTCACCGTGGCGCCCGCCCCTTTGGCCGGTCGCGCGGAAGGGTTTGGGCGGGTGCGCGCGGCGCGCCGGTGGGAGGGCGTGAGCGAGGTGGAAGGCCGCGTCACCGAGATCCATGAGGCGTTGGCAGAAGGTGCCCACATGGCCGCCGGCACCGTCTACGGGCGGATCGACCCGCGCGACTATGAGATTGCCAAGGCAAGGGCCGAGGCCGCCCTTGAAAGCGCCAGCGCCGCCCTTGCCGAGATCGACACGCGCGAGGAGGCTGCCAAGGCGAACCTTATACTGGAAGGGCGCATCAAAGACCTTGCCGCCGCCGACCTTGAACGCAAGCGCGCCCTGATGGCGCGGGGCACCAACGCTCAGATCGCCGTCGACCAGGCCGAGCGCGATCTCGTCAACCAAACCCGCAAAGTCCAGGAGCTGAACAACGAGATCGCCCTTTACGCCGTCCAAAGACGATCGGCGGAGGCAACCCTTCACGCGCGGACGGTGGATCTGGAGGAGGCGGAGCGAAACCTTGCCAACACGATCCTGCGCGTCCCTTTCGATGCGCGCGTTGTGAGCAAGACCCTGGAGACAGGGGAGTATGTGCGGCCAGGCGACAGGCTGGTCCAGTTCGACGATGTGGCGGCCGCCGAAGTCACCGTCGAAGTCCAGCCGAGCGCGTTGCGGGGGATGGTCGCCGTGGCGCTCGAAGGGGCCGACGTCCGCCCCGCCATGTTCGCCGATGGGGCCGCCTTGGACGCCATCCTCGGCGACCTTCACCTGACGGCGAAGGTGTTTCAAACCATCGGTGAGGCCGAGGTCGCCTGGCCTGCTCAGGTCCTGCGCACGGACGGGTCCATCGACGAGACCACAGGCACCGTCGGCGTGATTGTGCGGGTGGACGATCCCGATCTTCTGGAGGCGCCGCGGGAGGGACCTCCTTTGTCGGTGGGCACCTTCGTGCGGGTCGTCTTCACCACGCGGCGGGTCAGCGGGCTGATCGGCCTTCCCCGCGAAGCCCTCAACCGTGATCGCAGCGGCACGCGGTTTGTCTATGTGGCGGAGGTGGATGACACGCTAGGCCGCCGCGACATTGACGTGGCAGCGCCCGTCAACGGCACGGTCATCGTCACCGGCGGCCTTGCCCCTGGCGACAGGGTGCTGTTGTCCAGCCCGCAACCGCCGATCCTTGGCATGCCCATCCTGCCCGTGATGGACATGCAGCGCGTGGCCCAACGATGATCGGCTACTTCGCACGCCACCCCAACGCCTCCAACCTGATGATGGCCGCTGCCGTGGTGGTGGGCCTCTCCGCCCTGCCGCAAATGGAGCGCGAATCCTTTCCAGAGTTCGTTCCCTCCAAGGTTTCGGTGGGTGTCCTTTATCCGGGGGCCTCGGCCATCGATGTGGACGAACAGGTTTGCCAGGAGCTGGACCGCTCGCTCGATGCCATCACCGCGCTGGACGACATCGAGTGCCAGTCGGTGGAAGGGCGCGCCACGGCCACATTGACCATGGTGGAGGGCGCCGACCTTGGCCAATTCTATAACGACATCTTGTCGGAGGTCTCAGCCATCAATGACCTGCCTGAAGACGCCGAGGCGCCGACGGTCTCCATCATGGCGCGCACCGAGCAGATCGCCCTCCTTGCCATCACGGGGATTGCCGACACCGAGGCGCTGCTGCGCTATGCGGACGGTCTGGAGGCCCGCCTTGCCGCCCTTCCTGAGGTGGCCGAGGCCACCGTTGCGGGCATCAGCGAGAGTGAGGTGCGCGTCCTCCTCAACCCCGATGACTTGCGCCGTTACGGCCTCAGCGCACGGGCGGTGGCCGACGCCCTTGCTGCCCGCAGTCTGCGCCAACCCCTTGGAACGGCGCGGACTTTGGCCGACGAAGTCACCTTGCGGTACGGCGATGCGCGGCGCAGCGTGGAGGCGCTTGAGCGCCTAGTGGTGCTGGAGACCCCCGCCGGCGGTTTCGTGCGCGTGTCCGACATTGCCTCCGTCCAAAGGGTCGCCGCCAAGCCCGAGTTGCGCGCCTTCCTCAATGGCAAGGAGGCAGCCGTCATCAGTATTGCCAAGACCAAGGACGCGGACGCCATCGAGGCGTACGGGGCGGTCAATGCGCTGATTGCCGAGGAGCGCCGCCAGCACGCTGCCCCCTTTGCCATCACCGTGACGCGTGATGAGACCGAGAACATCAACGAGCGGCTCAACCTCATCCTCACCAATACGGTGATTGGCCTTGCCCTCGTTTTCGGTGTGATGGTGCTTTACTTCTCGCTGGGTTCGGCCTTTTGGATTGCCGCCGCCCTCCCGGTGACGTTTTGTGCCGCCTTCTTCGTGTTGTCGCTGCTGGGGCAGACCATCAACATGATCTCGCTGATCGGCCTGTTGATGGCGGTGGGGCTGATCATGGACGATTCCATTGTCATTGCCGACAACATTGCCAAGTGGCGCCGCACACTGCCCCCCATGGAGGCGGCGGTGAAAGGAACCGTGGAGGTGATGCCCGGTGTCGTCGCCTCCTTTCTCACCACCGCGGCCGTGTTCGGCCCGTTGATGTTTCTCAGCGGCGAGATGGGGCAGATCCTCAAAGTCATTCCCATTGTTTTACTGGTGACGCTCGCCCTCAGTCTTGTGGAAGCGTTTCTGATCT
>JBCDCF010000606.1:0-2910 GCA_039182345.1 Pseudomonadota bacterium | reverse complement strand
CTGACGGGCGCGACATGCCCGACATGATGGTGGCGAGGCGGGCAGCCTTGTCGGCCTCCATTTCGTTCAAGATGGCGCTGGCCGTGCGGGGCTGGACCTTGGCGAGGATGGCGGCGGCCGTCAGCTCCTCCATGGCGGCGAGCTGAGCGGAGGCCGCATCGGGGCGCATGCCGGCATAGATGGTGACAAGACTGTCCTCCGCCTGACGCAGGAAGCGTTGGCGGCGGTCGAGCCAGGATTCGTACTCTGCGCGCTTTTCCTCAAGGGCGACGAGGCGGGCCTCAATGTCAGCTTCCACCGCGTTGAGACGGGCAAGCTTGCGGGCAAAGCGCGCGTCGGAGGCAGCGTCCGCGAGGTTGGAGCAGTAGGCGCGCGCTGTCTCCAAGAGTTCGCGATTGTCTTGTGCGCGGGCAATGACTGGCGGCGCAACGGCGCCGGCGGTGAGGGCAAAGGTCACAACGGTCGTCACCACGCGGCGGCGATGTCGGCGGATGGGTGCGGTCATTGAACGATAAGCTCCGCTTGGAGGGCACCGGCGGTCTTGATGGTTTCCAAGATGGCGATGATGTCGGACGGCTTTAGACCCACCTTGTTGAGGCCGTGGACGAGGGTCTGAAGGTCGGTCCCCTCGACAATGGCAATGCTGCCGTCGGCCTCTTCGGCGCTGACGAAGGTGTTGGGCTCGATGGCCGTCACACCGTCGGAGAAGGGGTCGGGCTGCACCACGGTGGGGCTTTCGGTGACGCGCAAAGTGAGGTTGCCGTGGGACAAAGCCACCGTTGAGACCTGGACATTCTGGCCGATCACCACGGTGCCTGTGCGTTGGTCCACAACCACCCTTGCTGGAATGTCGGGCTTGACGGTGAGCGCGCCGACTTCTGCCAGAAAGCGCGTGGCGCCTACGGAGCCCGGCTTGTGAAGGACGACGGTGCGAAGGTCCCTTTCAGCAGCGATGCGGCGGCCCCAGCGCTTTTCGGTGTAAGCGTTGATGGCATCGGCAATGCGCGAGGCGGTGCGATAGTCCGGATTGTTCAGTTCAAGCACCAGTCGGTCGAGGTTTTGTAGCGAGCCCGGCACGCGCTTTTCCACGAGCGCACCGTTGGGGATGCGCCCTGCGGTGGGAACGCCCTGGGTCAACCGGTCCGCCTGGCCTTCAACCGTGAAACCTGAGGCTTGGACAGGGCCTTGCGCGACGGCATAGACCTGACCATCGCCGCCTGTGAGTGGCGTGACCACAAGGGTGCCGCCGCGCAAGGAGGTGGCATCACCAATGGAGCCGATGGTCACATCAATGCGCGAGCCGACCCCCCACAAACGGCGGCAGGTCTGCGGTGACGGTGACGGCCGCAACGTTTTGGGCACGCAGGGGAACACCGCGCACGGCAACGCCCATGCGGTCCAGCATGGACTTCAGCGCTTGCTCGGTGAACGGGGCGTTGCGCAGGGTGTCGCCTGTGCCCTGAAGGCCGATGACGAGGCCGTAGCCGATCAACTGGTTGTCGCGCACCCCTTGGACGGTCGTGATGTCCTTGATGCGGGTGGCGGCCGCGCCGTCGGTGAGGGCAAGGACGGCGATGAAGGCGGCGCAAAGAGCACGCAAGGCGGTGACAATCCTCATGGGGCGCTCACTTCGATGGCCCCATCCATCCCCACCACGCCCGTGATGGTGCGCCCGCTGTCAAGGTTACGGGCCTGGATGAGGTCGCCCACCGAGCCATCGCTTTGGGGAAGCACCGTGGAGGTGATGGTGAGGTTGCCGTGGCGAAAGCGCGCCTCTGTCGGCTTGCCGCGCCGGACCAAGGTGACGGCGCGGAAGGCGTTGAGGGGGATGGGCTTGCCGGCGCGCAGGGTGCGCCTTGCCGCCTTGCCCACCGCCTTTGATGGATCGCGCAGGACCGAAAGGGGCCTGTTGGGGTCAAAGTAAAAGTGCTTTTCGGCAAGCATTGCCGCCGTCACCCTTTGGCCGGCGTAGATGGTCTCAGCAGGGACCGGCAGGAGACCACCGGAGCGCTCATTCGCGGCGGCGAGGTTGGGCGTTGCCAGCATCGCTGCCAGGAGGCAGGCGGAGAGGCTCCTGCGGGCGCGCGTGCCGGAGGATGCCAGACGGCGGGCGCGCTGCGGTCCCGATGTGCCGGCCAAAGGGTCACCAGGGCGCGGCGGTGGCTGTGTGACCGCGGCCATCATCACCGAATCCCTTGGGAGACGACGCCGGCCATATCATCGGCGGCCTGGATGACTTTGGAGTTCATCTCGTAGGCGCGCTGGGCGGAGATCAACTCCGTGATTTCTTTCACAGGGTCGACATTGGAGTCTTCCAGATAGCCTTGGTTGAGGGTGCCGCGGCCGTCTTCACCGGGGAAGCCTTCAATGGGTTGGCCTGACGCAGGGGTTTGGCGGAAAAGGTTGTCGCCAAGCGCCCCAAGCCCTGCCGCATTGGGGAAGGTGGCGAGGGTGAACTGGCCGAGAAGCTGGGGCTCAAGGTCGCCCGCCACTTCGGCATAGACTTCGCCTGAGCGGTTGATCACCACTTTCGTCGTATTGGGAGGCACGGCAAGGCCGGGCTGCACCTCGTAGCCGTCAAGGGTGATGATTTCGCCGTTCGGGCCGAGGTTGAAAGCGCCTGCGCGGGTGTAAAGATCTTCCCCTTCAGGGCCTGTGATCTGGAACCACCCTTCACCATTGATGGCAAGATCCAAAGGGTTGCCTGTCTGACCGAGTGCACCTTGTTCGTGAAGGTTGCGCACGGCGACGGTGCGCACACCAAGGCCGATGCGCGTGCCTTCGGGGACGGGAAGTTCGCCGCCGCGGTTGGGCACGCCCGCCACGCGGTCGAACTGGTGTAAAAGATCGGAAAACTCCGCCCGTGATCGCTTAAAACCCGTTGTGTTGATGTTCGCCACATTGTTGGCG
>JBCDCF010000605.1:0-2911 GCA_039182345.1 Pseudomonadota bacterium | reverse complement strand
GTGTCCCAGGGCCTTGGCCACGCCCTCCTTGAAGCGGTGCGGATGGACGATGAAGGCCAGCCCCTCACAGGCTCCTACATGGACTACACCATGCCCCGGGCCGACACGATGCCGCAGATCGAGGTCATCAACCTTCCGCCTTTGCCTGGCGAGGACTTTGCCCCAAGGGGAATCGGCGAGGTGGGCATGAGCGGCACCCCTGCCGCCTTTTTCAACGCCGTTACGGCAGCCCTTGCCCTCCATGGCGCCAGCCTTAACACCCTCCCCGCAACGCCCGAGCGCGTCTGGCAGGCCTTGCGTACCGCAAAGGCGCGTTAGGGCTCGCCCACACCCGACCTCACAGCTGGGCGAGGCGGCAGGGGCCTTCGCAGGTGGCATGGATGCGTTTGACCATGGCTTTCAGGCCGGGTGCGTAGCTTTCAGCCTTTTGCAGCGCCGCTTGGTTTTCAGCGGCAAGGCGCGCGGCAATCTCAGCCGCCTCGGCCATCAAGTCGGCGGCGTTGAAGTGGGTGGGGGCGCCGTCGGTCACCACGGCCTCGCCGCCGATGAACACGTGGCGGACGCTGGCGCCCGTTTCATAAAACACCACCTGGGTGGGGAGGTCGCCGCGCGGGCTGAGGGCAAGGCTCGATCCATCAAGAAGGACGATGTCGGCCAGCTGACCCGCCTTAAGGGTGCCGACCTTGCCGTCGCGGCCAAGGGCACGCGCACCGTTCACCGTTGCCATGCGAAGGACGGGGCCGGCCGCAGGCCAGCGGTCAGGGTCAGGCTCGCACACCCTTGGCAGGAGCGCTGCAAGGCGCGTCTTCTCAAACATCGACATGTGGCCTGCGTTGAGGCCATCGGAGCCGAACGCCACAGGAACGCCCGCCTCCACAAGCTGGATCAAAGGCGCGATTCCCGACCCCAGGATGAGATTGCTGGCAGGGTTGTGCACCACCGTGACGCCAGCAGCGGCCGCATGCGCAAGATCCTCCTCGGAAAACCAGATGAAGTGGGCGAACGTTGACAACGGCCCCGCCAGACCGTGGTCGGCCAGGAAGGCGACGAAGCCTCGGCTGTCACGCCCTTGTGCCATCGCCCACTGGGTCTTGGCTTCAAGAAGGTGGGTGTGGTTGCCGATGCCGTGGGTGGCGCAAAACGCGCCCGCCTTGGCGAGGAGCGCGTCGGAGCAGCGCTGCGGGCTGTCCACCCCCAGCATCAGGTTGATCCGCCCGTGGCCGGCCCAGCGCTCCAGCCCGGCCGTCATCATCTCAAAGAACGGCTCGTGGGGCTGTGGGGTGGCCGGGAGCGCGGCCTTCAAATGGTCGGGGATTTCGCCGTCGCTGAGAGGGATCGTCTCTACGAACGGCTTGTCGGAGAACATGGGCGCAACGGCGGCCCGCACTCCCACATCCGCATAGGCCTGGCAGACAGCATCCAAAGCCTCCGGCCTGTGCCGCGGGCGGTGGGAAAAGTGGTCCAGGCACGCTGTCGTCCCCGTCATGATCATCTCCAGCGCGCCGAGCTTGGCGGAGACGTAAACGTCCCGGGCCGAACGGGCGCCCGCGGCGAGAATGGCGTTGACCATGAAGACGTCGAGGGGAAGGGCGTCGACAGTGCCCTTCAACAAGGCTGCGTAGGAGTGGGTGTGGCAGTTGGCGAACCCTGGCATTGCCACCAGCCCTTTGCCGTCAACCACGTCCACAGGCCTGTCGGTGGGGGGCGCTTTTGCGCCCGAGGGGCCGGCATAGGCGATGGTTTCCCCATCGATCCAGAGTTCACCGTCCTCGATGACGGTGCCGGCCGCATCCAGCGTCAAAAGCGTCGGACTGCGGATGATGGTGAGGTCAGCCATGGTCTCTCTCTGGGCAGCAAACGGTCAGGGCAGCATGCAACCCCCGGGCCGGCCCGCGAGCCGGAAAGGGCGCGGCGTGAGACAACACCACGGGGCGCCGTGGTGGCAACCTGGCGGCGGTCGGGCAGGCCCAGCGGGGTCTAGCTGAGATCGGCCAGGAGGCGGGGGAGATCGGCGACGGTATCGATGATGTGGTCGGCGCCCGCATGCCTCAGTCTGTCCGCTGCCGCGGCGATGAGGGCGTCCACCTCTTCGGCGGGCATGGCGGCCAACTCGTCCTCCGTCTTGCCCACATAGTTGCCTGACCGGGTGACCCCCACCGTCACGGTGCCTGCGGCAACGCCCTCTCCAATCCCCACATCGGTGTCGTCCACCTTCACCACCTGGTGGGGCGGGTAGACACCAAGTTCGGCAAAGATCTTGTACATGCCAAGGGGGGCCGGGCGGCCCTCGGCCACATCGCCTGCGCACACAAGGGCATCCACAGTCAGCCCCTGGCGCTCCACCACAGGCAGGACCTTGGCCATGATGGAACGGGTGTAGCCGGTGGTGGAGCCGATCTTGAGGCCATCGGCACGCAACGCATCCACAGTCTGCTTGGCGCCGGGGATCAAGGTGGCATGGTCCGCCGCCACGGCCTCGTTCATGGGCAAGAACACAGCGTAAAGGGCGTCGATGTCGGCCTCGCCTGGCGGGCTGCCGTGGGTTTTCTCCCACAGGCCGGCAATGCGCGGGGCGGTCAGCATGGCCTTGATGTGGTCGCGCTTGGCGGCCCCCATGGGCGTGCGCGCCTCATCGATGGTGACGGGGATATCAAACCGGGCAAACGCCTCGACGAACACCCCCATGGGAGCGCGCGAGCCGTGGTCGATGAGCGTCCCTGCCCAGTCGAACACAACGGCCTTAAACGCAAGGCCGCTCACGAGGCCATCGCCGGTGCACTGTCGAACAAGGCGGCCACGGTCTCCTCCCCTATGGCAAAAGCGGTGGACGCGCCGCACCCTGCGGTCACGATCACAATGCGCGTTGCCGCGTCGGGCGCATCGGTCAACCGCCAACGGCCGTAGCCCACAG
>JBCDCF010000604.1:0-2920 GCA_039182345.1 Pseudomonadota bacterium | reverse complement strand
GGGATTCAGGGTCGTCTGTGTGCAGGTTCACATGGTCGAGTGCGGTCAGCATGGGGGCCTCCTTTGATTCCACCCTCCTGTAGCAGAAATTATTTATTTGTACGTACGTATAATTTCTGTTAGATCCATTGGCGCCGTTTAAAGAGGGGTCGTCCGTGGGCGCCAGGTTCACCATCGAGTGTGTTGTTGATTGCGCCAACCACCTCGGCGAAGGCCCCGTTTGGGACGACAGGAGCGGCGCCCTTTACTGGGTGGATTCCACCGGCCCACGCGTCGGTAAGGATGCTGTGTGGCGGCTCGACCCTGTCACGGGCACCGTCACCTCCTGGCCGTTGGACAAGGACGTGGGCGCCATGGCGCTGCGGGACACCGGCGGGGCAATCCTTGCCCTTGCGGACGGCTTCTACACCTTCAACTTCGACACCGGTGCGACAGAACAGGTGGCAACGGTGGATGACGACCCCACCCGCGCCCGCCTCAATGACGGCAAGTGCGATCGCAAGGGCCGCTTCTTCGCCGGCGGCATGGACGACAAGGAAGAGCTTGGCGTGTGCAGCCTGTGGCGGCTCGACCCCGACCACAGCCTCCACAAGGTGGATGACGGGATCATCTGCTCCAACGGCCCGTGCTGGAGCCCCGACGACAAGACCTTTTACTTCGCCGACACCTTCCAGAACGAGATCTGGGCTTACGACTACGATCTTGAGACGGGGACCGCATCCAACAAGCGCGTCTTTGCCTCTACCAAGAATGACAATGGGTTCGCCGACGGCTCCACGGTGGATGCGGAAGGCTGCCTGTGGAATGCGCAGGTCATCTCAGGCGACCTGATCCGCTACGCGCCTGACGGGCGTGTGGAACGCAAGATTTCCATGCCCGTGCGCAACATCACATCGGTGATGTTCGGCGGCCCTGACCTTGACGACATCTACGTGACATCTATGGCGCGGGTCTCCCACCCCGCCACCCACGACAACTTCGCGGCCGAAACGAAGCCGCAGTTTGCTGCCGGTGCGCTGTTTCGCATCCGCGGCCTTGGCATCCGCGGCGTCCCGGAGCCCCGGTTCGCTGGCTAAAGAAACACGACCGACGGAGGAAACATGAAACCTGCGGCCTTCGAATACGCGCGGCCGGACAGTCTTGCCGCCGCGCTTGCCCTTCTCGGCGAAGGGCCGGACACGCGCATTCTCGCCGGCGGACAAAGCCTTGTGCCGATGATGAACCTGCGCTTGGCCCGCCCGGCAAAGCTTGTGGACATCAACCGCCTCAGCGAACTGGACTACATTCGCGACGAGGGCGAAAGCATTGCCGTCGGCGCGTTGGCCCGGCACGGGGCGGTCAAGGCCTCTCCCCTCATTGCTGAGCACCTTCCCGTTGTTGCGGCAGCGTATGACTGGGTGGCCCACGCCGCTGTGCGCAATCGCGGCACCTTGTGCGGCAACCTTTGCCACGCCGACCCTGCCTCTGAAATGCCGGCGGTCATGCTCCTCCTTGGCGCTGAGATGGTTCTGTCCCGCGCATCGGGGGAGCGCACGGTGGCCGCGGCAGACTTCTTCACCGGCATGTATGAGACAGCCGCCACGCCTGAAGAAATCCTCAAAGAGGTGCGCATCCCCAAACCGTCCGCCGGCACAGGCTGGGGCTTTGAGGAGGTCGCCATGCGCAAGGGCGACTTCGCCTGGGCCACCGTCGTCGCAACGCTGCGCCTTGAAGGCGGCCGCATCGCCGCCCCCGCCGTTACCGCTGCCGGCATTGGCGACTGTGCCGCACGCCTGTCCGCCGTGGAAGCCGCTCTCAACGGCGAGACGCCGGGGGATGCTCTCTTCGCACGGGTTGCTGAGGCGGCGGCAAGGGCCATCGACCCGCCTGCGTCCGTTACTGTCGACGCACAGTATCGGCGCGACCTCATCAAGACATTGCTGCCGCGTGTGCTTGCCGCAGCCGCACAACGCGCCCGCTAGGAGGGACGGTATGGACAAGATTGCAATCACCCTCACCGTCAACGGCCGCCAGCGTGTGGCGCTCGTCCCCCCGCGGATGCTTTTGTCGGACTTCATCCGCCAGGAGCTTGCCCTCCCAGGCACCCATGTAGGCTGCGAACATGGGGTGTGCGGCTCCTGCAACGTCCTTGTGGACGGCAAGGCGGTCCGCTCGTGCCTGATGTTCGCCGTCCAGACCGACGGATGCGAAATCACCACCGTTGAAGGCTTTTCCGCCGACGGTCTCGACCTGCTCCAGACCGCGTTTTGGGAAGAGCATGGCCTTCAATGCGGCTTCTGCACGCCTGGCATGCTGGCGGCCGCACACGAGCTCTTGGCCACCAACCCCGACCCGTCGGACGATGACATCCGCGAGGCCATCGCCGGCAACCTGTGCCGCTGCACGGGCTATGAATACATCATCAATGCGATCCGCTCCGCCGCCCTGAAAATGCGGCAGGCCGAGGTCGCCAAAACGCTCCAGCCGGCGTGAGGGAGGGACCGATGGCTTCGCATCTGGACACCAACATCATCCCCCCAAGCCGCCAGCGTGAGGTGCCGCGCCAAGGCCTCACCTGGATCGGCCAGAGCATCAAACGCGTCGAAGACCCGCGGATCCTGTCCGGCAAAGGCGGCTATATCGATGATGTGACCGTCCCCGGCATGGCCCACGCGGCCATGGTTACAAGCCCCCATGCCCACGCGCGGATCGTGTCCATCGACACGTCAAAGGCGAAGGCGGTGCCTGGCGTCATCGGCGTTTATACGGGGGAGGATCTGGCCACCGTCGTCGACCCCTGCCCCAGCTTTGCCTCGCCCCCCGTGCCGCAAAACGCCATCTCCATCGGCAAGGTGCGTCATGTGGGCGAGGTGGTCGCGGCCGTCGTCGCCGAAGACCGCTACATTGCCGAAGACGCCGCCGAACTGGTCGAGGTGGAGTG
>JBCDCF010000603.1:0-2923 GCA_039182345.1 Pseudomonadota bacterium | reverse complement strand
GTCCGGGCGGTGGCACCATCACGCTGGAGTTCCACCCCCTCGGCGGGGAAAGGCCCTGGTACAAGGCGCTGACGGCCCGGCTGAATGGCGGCTACCTGAAACCGGGCGACGAGGTGGTGATTGTCTTTGGCGACACCAGCGGCGGCTCCCCGGGCTTCTTGCTGCAGACCTTTGCCGAGAGCGCCTTTGAGTTTCGCGTGCTGACGGATTTGTGCGCCGTTGGCCATTTCACGCCGCTGCCTGTCTCCCCGTCCATTGCGGTGGTGCCTGGGGCGCCGGCCCGTTGGCGGGCGGTGATGCCCACTTTGCGCCGCCCTCAGGAGCGGTTTCGCCTCGGCATCAAGGCTGAGGACCTTTGGGGCAACCCGACGGGCGATGTGTCGGGCACCCTCACCCTCACCGCCGACAAACCTGTGGACGGGTTGCCCTCGACGGTGGAACTGACACCGGGGGCCCGTGCGGTGACGGTGGACGGGCTCAGCGCTTCAGAAGGTCCCATCACCATCACCATTGAAAAGGACGGAGCGGTGGTGGCAACGGCTGGCCCGCTGGTGATCGAAGACGGCGCCATGGCCACCTACTGGGGCGACATGCACGGCCAGAGCGGAGAGACGGTGGGGATCAACACGGCGGCGGAGTATTTTGACTTTGCCCGCAACCTTGCCTTCCTCGATTCCGCCGCCCACCAGGGCAATGACTTTCAAATCAATGCCGACTTCTGGCGGGAGCTGAATGCCCTGACCGCGCGCATGAACGAGCCCGGCCGGTTCGTTCTGGTGCCTGGATATGAGTGGTCGGGCAACACGGCCGTCGGCGGCGACCACAATGTCTACTTCACCACCGAGCACAGGCCCATCATCCGCTCCTCCCACGCTCTGTTGACCGACAGGCGGGACGTTGCGGCTGATGCCCACACCACGGCAGCCCTGTTCGCCGCCCTTGCCACGGAAGACTGCGTGGTCGCTGCCCATGTGGGCGGGCGCTATGCCGACATTGCCTTGGCCCACGATCCGCGCATTGAAACGGCGGTGGAGATCCACTCCGACTGGGGCACGTTCGAGTGGCTTCTGACCGATGCCTTCGCGCTCGGCTACAGGGTCGGCGTTGTGTGCAATTCGGACGGTCACAAGGGCCGGCCTGGGGCAAGCTACCCAGGGGCGGCCACCTTCGGGGCCTATGGCGGGCTGACCTGTTTCCTTGCCCCTGAACTGACGCGCGAGGCGATCTTTAGGTGTTGGCGCACACGGCGGCACTACGGCACCACAGGCTGCCGCACCCACCTTGATGTGGCCTGGCGCAACGACGGCCCGAGCGCTGTCTATGATCTCGATCCAGACGCTTATCCGGACGCCACTGCCACGCAAGGTGGCACGGCTGTGATGGGCCAGGTGGTGGAGACGGACGCGGCCAAAGGCACCTTCGCGGTGACGGTTGCCGCCCATTGCGGCATCGACAAAGTGGATGTGCGCAACGGGACCGAGACCGTTGCCACCGTGCGCCCTTATGAGCCAAGCGCGCTCGGCAACCGCATCCGCGTGTTGTGCGAGGGGGCGGAGTATCGCGGCCGCGGCAGGCAGACCCTGTGGCGCTGCAGGGCCCAGTTCAAAGGCTGCAGGATTGTCTCGCTGACGCCCATCAACCGCTTCAACCCCGAACGGCGGCTTGAGCAGGTGGGCAGCGACACGGTGGTCTGGCACGCGGCCACCACAGGCAACTTCGTCGGGTTTGATGTGGTGCTTGAGGAGGGCGCCGACGCCGAGGTGGCGATCTCCACCAACCTTGGCGACATCACCGTGCCTTTGGCAAGCTTGGATGCGTATGGTGCGCGGATGGAGGCGGGCGGCCTTGCCCGCGCGCTCAGCGTGGCGCGGCGCCCTTTGGTGAACACCCACCACCACCTAGAAGCCACCGCCGATATCATCCTTGCCGAGGGACGCGATAACCCCTTGTGGGTGGCCGTGACGCTGGACGACTGCAATCAGGCCTGGAGCAGTCCCATCTACGTAAAACGCCGGTGAGGGTAGAGCGCCTGCCGTCAGACGGCGATGACGAAGCGGCAGGCAGGCGCCCCGTGCAGGCAACAGGCTGTGTGGGTGCACTTGGCCCTGGGTGACACAAGGCGCTTCGTCAGCGTCTCGAAGACGGCAATGTGCCAGGGGCAGCCGAGGGTTGCGAGGGGATTATCGGCAATGGAAACGGTCGACGTTGCCGGGTCCACATGGCAGGTACCCGACCCTGCGAACGTCCAGGCGTGAGCGCCGATGGCCTTCAACAGTGCCTTCAGTCCTTGCCGGCGCGGCAGGATGCGAAGGGCGATCCGCGCCACACGGGGGATGCGGTGGGCAAGAATGTACTCGCCCGTCAGCCGGCCCGCTTCGGTCAAGATGGCGCGGGCCTCCTCACGGTCCAGCTGGCGGGTGAGGCTGGCGAAAAGGGCGATGGGGATGCGCTCATCCACCATCTCCTCAGGCGGGTGGCTGAGGCAATCGAGGGCCCCCGCGGCGCTGAAGATGCGTACCGCGAGACCGTCGCCGCCCTTTGCCCGCAGCGCCTGTGCAAGCTGGATGACGGCGTTGGGGCCGACCTTTGCGGAGGCGCGAAACGCCCCGTGGTCGGCCAGCGCTGTCAATGGACCGACTCGCGCGCCATGGCGTTCTCGTCCATCTGCTGTGTGCTGCCGCCGCAGGCTTTCGCCGCAGCCGCCTCGCGCACGGCACGCATCTTGTCGGCGCGTTCGGCAGTGGTTTCCCAATCGTCGAGCTGTGCCGGGGCGATGGTGCGGGTGCGGTCGAAGTTGAAATTGACCGTCTTCTTCGACTGCGGACCCCAGTAGCCGGCCTTGCCAAGGTCATAGAAGGTGCGTTGGAACCCTGCCTTCAAGAACGCCTTCAAGCAGCCCAGCAGATAGCGCCTTCGAAACCCC
>JBCDCF010000602.1:0-2923 GCA_039182345.1 Pseudomonadota bacterium | reverse complement strand
GGCTCACCTGATCGTCGATCTTGACCGTCAGCGGTACACTGATCGAGCCCTCATCGGACCCGGTGTCGGCCAACCGCACGCGGATCGCCTGGACGGAGCCAACAAGACCGAAGCGCGGTGCTGCGACAATTTCGATGCGCCTGTCACGCTCCCCAGGCTCACCCACAACGAGGCCGTGGATGGGCGCTTCGAAGGGGGCGTCCGCGGGCACATCGTGGACCTGACCGTCGGTGATGAGGATGGCGCCGGCAATCCTGTCGGGCGGTACATCGCCCAGAAGGTCGGCGAGTGGGCCGAAAAGGGTGGTGCCGTCCTCGTCGGCTGCGGCACGGTCGACGGTGATGTCGCGCACCTCAAGGCCGGGCGTTGCCTCAAGCCGCTCGATCACACGGGCGGCAATGGCATCGCTCGCCTCCACACGCCCTGCGGCACGCTGGCTTTGTGTTCGGTCCACCACCACGGCGACGACACCGTCCAAAGGCTCGCGGATTTCGCTCTGGAGCGCGGGGTTGAGGAGGGCTGCGGTAAAAAAGATGACGGCGACAACACGCACGGCCGCCCCGCGCACACGGCGCATGACGCCGATGCCGGCAAGAACAACGCCCAGAACGGCAAAGGCAACCACCGCCCAAACGGGGATGAACGGGGCGAACTCGACGGTCCAATCCATGGCGCTCAACTCCCCTTACGCAACACGCTTAAAGTCCACAGCAGAACAGACCACACACTCACTGGCCAAGCCGCTCCAACAACGCCGGAATGTGCACCTGGTCGGCCTTGTAGTTCCCCGTCATCGTGTAGATGGCAATGTTGATGCCGGCGCGGATGGCAAGCTCGCGCTGGTAGGGGTCGTTGGGGACGGTGGGGAACATGAAGCCACCGTCATCACTCACCGCCCAAGCCCCTGCAAGGTCGTTGGCGGTGATGAGGATCGGCGAGACGCCGTCACCGGCAATGGCAGGACGGCCTTCGCGCCTATCGCCGTTGATGGTCTCCACCCACAAAGGCCCACCGCTCCACCGGCCAGGGAAGCCCTGGAGGAGGTAGAAGGTCTTCGTCAGCACATGGTCGGGCGGAACAGGTTCGAGGGACGGAATGTCGAGCCCGTCAAGAATGTTGCGGAGGGCCATGGTGGCGGCTGTCGTGCCCATCATGACGCCAGCGCCTGCCTGATCGCGCGTGTCGAACAGGATGGTGCCGCCGTTCTTCATGTAGGCGTCCACCCGCGCGATGGCGGCATCGGATGGCCGGTCGCTGTCGGCCGACACGGGCCAGTAAAGGAGCGGGAAGAAGGCCAGTTCGTCCGTCTCAAGGTTGACGGCCATGGGTTCGGCAGGCTCCACAGCCGTGCGCCGTGTGAGCGCGCGCGACAGGCCGGTCAGCCCCGCCTCGCTCACCCTGTCGAGGGCAGGGTTGCCAGTGGCCACATAGGCAAGGCGGGTCTGTAGGGAGGCGTCCATGGCGAACTGGGTGGCATCGCGCGTGTCGGCCATCCCGTCCTGCGCCATCGGCACAAGGAAGATGAGCGCAAGCGCAGTCACCGCAGGCCGACGGAACGCCCCCATCAGAAGGAGGATGGCCAGCGCATCGGCAAGAAGAAGCAATGCTGCCATGGTCAAAAGGGCCCCCTTCAATTCGGTCGGACCATCGAAAGTGTAAGGCAGTCGTGTCGCGGCCCCAAGGGTGTCGGGGTCGATGGGGGCCAGCGTGTCGCCAGCACTCAAGAGGTTGATGGCGCGGAAGGCCCCATCCGCACCGTAAAGCCCTGGCGGGTGCTGCGGGCCGAGCTGAAGGTCGGCGGTGCGCACCAAAGGCTCCACCAACGGGCCGGGCGCCACCAGCCGGCCCATGCCATCAAGGGCGCGATAGGGAGGCAGCGCCGACCCTCCCTCTGCCGTGTCCGAAGTTGCCGTGACCGACGACAGGTCCACCACCGCGCGCAGCATCTCCACCAGCGTCCCCGACAAGGGCAAGGTGGACCAGTTGGGATCGGCGGTGACGTGGAAGAACACCACCCAGCCGCCCCCCACATTGCGGCCCGTGACGAAGGGCGTGCCATCGGCAAGGGAGGCCCAGGTGCGCTCTGTAAGGACGATGGACGGCTCGGCCAGGACCTGGCGCGTCACCACCACATCGTCAGGCACGGTGAGCGTTGCGAACGGCCCCGCCTCGGCAAACTCGGTCAAAGGCTGCGGCTCGTCCCAAGACAAGGTGCCGCCAAGCGTCCGCGCCCCTTCACGCAAGGGGACAGGGATCAGATCATCCATCCCATCGGCCGTGCGCGGCCCTGCAAAGCGTACCAGAACGCCGCCGGCATTGATCCACCGGGCCAAAGCGTCCTGTGTCGAGGGCAGGAGCGTGCCCACATCGGCAAGGATGATGACCGAGGTGCCGGCGTCGATCAGCTCGTCAATGGCGCCTGGAAGATCCCGCGCCGTCGGCTCGCGCAGATCCGCAGAGGGTGCAAGGGCCGCCCGCAGATAGTGGAGCGGCGACAGGAGGGGCTGGGCAAGGTCGAACGAGGTCCCGGCAATCAACCCCACAGAGCGCCGCCTGAAGCGGTCATCAATCAGCCTGACGGCGGCGGCATTGCGCACGCCCGCAACGGTGACGCGCATGGCATCGTTGCGCAGTTCGGTGGGCAGATCGATGGTGGCCTCGGCCGTCGTGGCGCCGGCGGCAAAGGTCGCGTCGGCCTCGCCAAGCACGAAGCCGCGCGGGTCCAACACCCGCACGCGCCGCGGCACCTGGCCGGGGTCGGCATCGGCCACCAGGGTGACGCCCATGCCATCGCCGCTATTGGCAACGTCCGAGATGCCGATCACGGATCCTGCGTCAGGCAGGACCACCCGCAACGGGGTTGCGCTCGCGCTTTCCAGGGCCGCCATGAAAGCGGCGTCCCCCTCCCCGCCAAGGCCGTCGG
>JBCDCF010000601.1:0-2924 GCA_039182345.1 Pseudomonadota bacterium | reverse complement strand
TGGGGGTGAGCACGGAATAGGCAAGGTTGTAGCACATCTGCGCGAAGGCGAGCGTCAGGATCGAGAAGTAGATGCCTGAACGGCGCAAGCTGACATAGCCGATCGCCGCCGCCAAAACCCCCGCCAACACCGTTGCGATGATGATGGCCGGAATGATGTTCAGCGTGAACAGCTTGAACGACCACACCGCCGCATAGGAGCCAACGCCCAAGAACGCGGCGTGACCGAACGACAGGTACCCCGTCAGCCCGAACAGGATGTTGAAGCCGATGGCGAAGATCCCGAAGATGACGAAGCGCTGCATCAGGTCCGGGTAGGCCGCGCCGAAGGGTTGCAGCCAGATGGGCATCGTAAAGACGGCAACGCCAAACAGGACCACCATCAAAAGGTCCACCTTGGGCGGCCACAAGGGCCGCATGTCGGGCCCGCGGGGCGGCAGTTGCGTCGCGATATGCTCTGAGCGGTGGTAGTGGGCCGAGCGTTGCTTCTCGGCCGGGCGGGTGGTTTCGCCGGGGGTTTGGGGTGTGGTGTCCATTTAGGCCTCCATCACGCCTTTGCGGCCGAGCAGACCCCTCGGACGGGCAAGCAGCACAACCACCGCCACAAGGTAGATGATGATCTGGTCGATGCCCGGAAGGATCTGTTTGACCTCGTTGAGGGAGGCAAAGGACTGCAAGATCCCCAGCAAGAAGCCGGCAGCGACAGCGCCAGGCAAAGATCCCATGCCGCCCACCACGACCACCACGAAGGACAGGACAAGAAAGTCCATGCCGATGTGGTAGTTGGGCGGCAAGATGGGCGTATAGAGGACGCCTGCAAGACCAGCGACCACCGCCGCCAGTCCGAACACGATGGTAAAGCGCCGCTGGATGTTGATGCCGAGGAACTGCACGGTCTCTCGATCGGCCATGCCCGCGCGCACCACCATGCCGTAGGTGGTGAGGTTCAAGAACGCGAACACCGCGCCGATGATGGTCAGCGATGACAGCAGATAGATCAGCCGCCACCAGGGATAGGTGAGGTTGCCCTCAAGCCCCAGCATGGCGCCGATGTCGGCCGAGCCGCGCACCACTTCGGGGGCCGCCACCTGAATGGAGTTGGCGCCAAAGCCCGCTTTCACCAGCTCCGACAGGACAATCGCCAGCCCGAAGGTGACGAGAATCTGCTCGGCATGGGGGCGGTTGTAGAAAAAGCGGATGAGGCCGCGCTCAAAAGCGATCCCGATCAACAGCATGACCGGGATGGCCACAAGGACCGATATGGGGACCACCCAATCGATGATCATCTGGCCCGAATCGCCGAACCAGGTGACGAGGTAGGGCACCTCCTTATAGGCCTCGAAGAAGGTGATGGATTCATCGCGCACCTTCACCGACAGGGTGAGGAGCTCTTGCATGCCCACAGCGCAGAACGCGCCCAGCATGAACAGCGCCCCGTGGGCGAAGTTCACCACCCCCAAAGTGCCGAAGGTGAGGGTCAGGCCAAGGGCGATCAGCGCATAGGCGCCGCCTTTGTCCAGACCATTCAAGACTTGGAGCAGTATGGCGTCCATGGGTGTCCCCCGCCGTTGGAACGCGATGGAAAGGCGTTGCGGCCGACCTTGAAAGGCCGGCCGCGACGGTCGCAATCAGGCGGGGCAGGCGGCCGCGTCGTAGGGGCCAAGCTCGCCGGGGAAGAAGTCGACCGGGTAGGTGACCTGGTCGCGCGGGACGATCTTGTGCACCTTCAACAGGTCGAACTGCGAGGTGGGATTCTCGTTGCCCACCACGACCAGCACGTCCTTGAAGCACTGGTGATCGCCGGCACGGTAAAGGGTCGGGCCGTTGCCCATGCCATCGAACTCGAAGTCTTCCAGCGCTTTGATGACTTCCGGTGGATAGAAGCTGCCGGCCATCTCGCACGCGTTGGCGTAAAGGAGGGTCTGCACGTAGCAGGTGTGGGCGGCCTGTGAGGGCGGGAAGCCATATTCCTGGCCGAACGACTTCACGAAGGCCTGGCTGCCAGGGTTGTCCAGCGACCAGTTCCAGTTGGTGGTGCCGAAGATGCCCTTCACGTTCTCGCCGGCGCCCTGGGCCATCAGGCGGGAGTAAAGGGGCACCACCACCTGCATCTGCTTGCCGTTCACCTGTTTGTCGCGCAGGCCGAACTGCACGGCTTGGGTGAGCGAGTTCACCATGTCGTTGCCGTAGTGGTTCAGGATCAAAACGTCAGCGCCGGAGTTCAACACCGGGGTGATGTACTGGGAGAAGTCGCCGGCACCCAGCGGAGTCTTGACGGTGGCGGCCGTTTCCCAGCCAAGACCTTCCGTGGCGTTCTTGATGCTTTCTTCTTGCGTCCAGCCCCAGTTGTAGTCGGCCGTCAGGTGGTAGGCGCGACGGTCGGTGCCGAGGAATTCGGCCAACACCGGGCCAAGGGCAAGACCGGACTGATAGGCGTTGAAGAAGTGGCGGAAGCCATAGCGGCGGCGGTCCTTGCCTGTGGTGTCGTTGGCGTGGGTCAGGCCGCACATGAACACAACACCCATCTCCTGGGCGAGGGACTGCTGGGCCACCGCCACGGAGGAGGACGAGCCGCCTGAGAACATGATCACGCCGTCTTTTTCGATCATGCGGCGGGCGGACGAACGGGCAGCGTCCGCCTTCGTCTGCGTGTCGCCCGTGACGTACTCCACCTTCTTGCCGAGAATGCCGTTCCCGGTGAGTGAGGAGGGCGTCATGGTGCTCATCATGCCGCCATCGCCTTCACCGTTGAGGTGCTTGACGGCCAGCTGGTAGGCGCGCAGCTCATCCTTGCCCTCTTCGGCGTAAGGACCCGTCTGCGGCACGTTGAAGCCGAACGTCACCGATGAGCCGGTGGGCATGTTGCAGAAGTTCTCTTCGGCCCAGGCATTGCGGGTGAAGAATGTCGGCGCTGCAAAGGCTGCG
>JBCDCF010000600.1:0-2931 GCA_039182345.1 Pseudomonadota bacterium | reverse complement strand
TTCCAGGAGATGGCGATGGGAAGGTCGGTGTCGGCATGAAGGGCGCAGACCGCCTCGGCGATGGCCACCCCCGCCTTGCCGGATGCACCTGCAAAGGTGAGGGCCAGCATGTCGATATTGGGGTCGGCGGCAATCAACGCCAGGGTTTGGGTGAGGGCCGCGGGGTCCATGACGGCGCCTGCGGTCACGTCCACAGGGTTGGCAAGGCTTGCAAAGCGGGGGAGGAGCGGGCGCAGCGCCTTAACGGTGCCGTCGGCGAGCTCGGGAAGCTTTAGGCCGAGCGCTTCGGCCCTGTCGGCCATGGCAACGCCTGCGCCCCCTGACACGGTGACGACGCCCACGCGCGGACCCTTTGCGGTGCGACCGGTTTCAAGTCCGCGCAGGCAATCGGCCATCTCCGCAAGGTCGTCCACATCCACAATGCCGAACTGGCTGAAGGCGGCGCGGTAGAGTTTGTCGTCGCCAGCAAGACTTGCTGTGTGGGAGGCGGCAGCCTTTGCCCCTGAGGCGGACCGACCCACCTTCCACATCACCAAAGGCTTGGCAGCTTTGCGGGCCTTCGCGGCGACGGCCCGCAGGCGGGCCGCATCGCTCAGCCCTTCGATGTAGCCTGCGACCACGCGTGTGTGCGCGTCGTCCACCATCGCCTCGATGAGGTCAAGGGCCGTGGTGGTCGCCTCATTGCCTGTGGAGATGTAATGGCGCACGCCGACGCCTTCGGTGGTGAGACCCATCAGGACCGAGTTGCCGAAGGCACCCGATTGGGAGACGACCCCCACAGTGCCTGGCCGATAGGTGAGTTTGTAGGGCGGGCCGAACCCCACATGGATCCCGTCGGCCACGTTCATGAACCCCTGGCAGTTGGGGCCGATGACGGTGACGCCCCCTTGCCTGGCAGCATCGGCAAGGGCCTCCTGCAGCGCCGCCCCTTCCGCACCGGCCTCTGAAAAGCCTGATGCGAAGACAATGGCGAAGTGCGCGCCGATGGTCCCCGTCTGGCGCACAATCTCCACCGTGGCGGCAGCGGGCACGGCAATGGCCACAACGTCCACAGGTCCGGGAATGGCAGCAAGGCTGTCAAAACAGGGAAGGCCGAGGAGGGTGTCGCGCTTCGGGTTCACCGGATAGATGGCGCCTGAGAATGCGCGGTCTTGAAGGTTCTCCACCACGTCGCGGCCCACCGAGCCTGGCGTTTCCGACGCGCCCACAACGGCAATGGCACGCGGCCGGAAGAGAGAGGCTGCGGCAGGGGCCTGCAGCGTCACGGGCGCGAGCGTGTTTGCCGCATCGCTCATGGGGCGCGGCGCCGCTGGGTCTGGCGGGTGATGTTGAGCTGGTGGATCTGGCTCGTCCCCTCGTAGAGGCGGAAGAGGCGCACATCGCGAAAGTATCGCTCGATGGGGCTATGGTCGGCCACATAACCTGCACCGCCAAAGACTTGGACGGCGCGGTCGGCGACGCGGCCACACATTTCAGAAGCAAAATATTTGCAGATGGAGGCTTGAAGGGCGATGTCCTCGCCGTTGTCGCGGGCGCGGGCGGTTTCAAGCACAAGGGCGCGGGCGGCGTGGATTTCTGTCTGACAGTCGGCCAGGAGGGCGGCCACAAGCTGAAAGTCCACGATGGGCTTGCCGAACTGCTTGCGCGTCTCGGCATGGTCGAACGCAAGGTCGAACATGCGAATGGCCGGGCCCGTGCACAGGGCCGCAAGGTGAATGCGTTGCTTGTTCAGAACGCGCATGGCGGTGCGAAAGCCTTCGCCCTCCACCCCGCCCACAAGGTTTGCTGCGGGCACGCGGCAGTCCTCGAACACCACCTCGCCCACCGGCGAGCCGGCCTGGCCCATCATCGTGTAGGCGGGGCTGGTGGACAGGCCCTCCGTCCCCCGTTCCACAAGGAAGGCGCTAAGGCCCCGTGCGCCTGGCGTGTCGGGGTCGGTGCGAGCGATGACGGTGAAGATGTCGGCGATGGGCGCGTTGGTGATGTAGCACTTGCGGCCGTTGAGGATGTAGGCGTCCCCATCGCGCTTTGCCGTGGTGGTGATGGCGGTGGCATCGGACCCTGCGTCGGGCTCGGTAAGGGCAAAGCAGCCCGTGGCGCGGCCGCTGGCAAGTTCGGGCAGGTAGCGGTCCTTCTGGGCGTCCGTGCCGTCGGCCACAAGCGCTTCGGAGCCGATGCCGGTATTGGTGCCCACCCGCGCGCGGAAAGCGACGGCGCACTGGGACAACTCGAACGCCAGCGTCACAAGCTCTTCTGTGGTGAGGCCGAGGCCGCCATAGGCGTCTGGGATGGACCAGCCGAAGTAGCCCCTTGCTGCCATGTCCTCGACAATCTCGCGCGGGACCTCATTGGTGGCGGCCACACGGTCTTCGTTGGGGTGGGCCACCTCACGCACGAAGGCGCGGACCTCGGCCTTGAGGGCGGCAAGGGCGTTAGCGTCGCGGATCATGAGGCTTGCCTGCGGCCATCGTCGCGCTGGAAGAGAGCGGCTGTTCGGGATTTGAGGGTCTCGCCGATCTCAGCAATGTCTTCGGCGGAGACGCGAAAGCGCGGCATCATCACACTGACGACGCCGGCAACCTGCCCCGTCGCCCCATGGACGGGGACGGCGACGGAGGCTGCCCCTTCCACCCGCTCGCCCTCTGATGTGGCAAAGCCGCGGGCGCGGATCATGGCCAGTTCATCGGTGAGGGCGGCCTTGTCCAACCGGTAGCGCGTGAGCTGGATGGGCTGAAGGGCCGCCAGATAGTCGGCCACCACCTTGGGGGCGAGGGTGGACATGTGCGCTTTGCCGGCAGCGCCCAGATAGGCCGGCTGCCTGCCCCCTGTCTCAAGCACATAGCGGATGGGGTGGGGGCTCGGGATTACCTCCACCACCACCTGCTCGAACCCGTGGGGGACGAACCAGCTCACCGTTTCTTCGTAGCGGTT
>JBCDCF010000599.1:0-2933 GCA_039182345.1 Pseudomonadota bacterium | reverse complement strand
TAAGCGCCCAAAGGCCCGCCCACCTGGACGGCCTTGACGGGTCGCCCGGTCTCGGTGCCGCCACCAATGTCATAGACGAGTTCGCCCAAGGTGATGCCGAACGCGGTCTCAAAAAGGCCGCCGTGCTTGATGTTGCCGGCAAGCTGGATGGGCATGGTCCCGCGGGAGCGGCCGTGGCCGAAGTCGCCATAATAGGTTCCGCCATCGGCAAGGATGTGCGGCACGGCGGCAAGGGTCAAAATGTTGTTGACCACCGTTGGCTTGCCGAACGCCCCTTCATGGGCGGGAAGGGGCGGTTTGGCACGCACCTCGCCGCGCTTTCCTTCAAGCGAGTTCAACAGCGCGGTTTCTTCCCCGCAGACATAGGCGCCGGCCCCCACCCGCACCTCCACCTTGAAGGGCGCGACAATCTTGGCCGATCGGGCGATGGCCGCATTCAACTTGGCGATGGAGTGGGGATACTCCGACCGCACATAGATGAAGCCTGTGCGCGCGCCCACCGCCAGAGCGGCAATCGCCATCCCCTCGATGAGGGCATAGGGGTCGCCCTCCATCACCATGCGGTCGGCGAAGGTGCCGCTGTCGCCCTCGTCGGCATTGCAGACAATGAACTTGCGGTCCGCGCGGGTCTCGGCGACCGTGCGCCACTTGATCCCTGCGGGAAAGCCTGCGCCGCCGCGGCCCCTCAACCCACTGTCCACCACCTCTTGGATGATGGCTTCTGAGGACAGGCTCTTCGCCCGCTCAAGCCCGCGCCAGCCGCCTGTGGCACTGTAGTCGTCCAGCGACAGGGGGACGGTCTTGCCGGCCCGCTCGAAGGTCAGCCTTTGCTGTTTGGCGATGAACGGGTGATCGTCAATCCGCCCGATGCAAAGTTCGCTTTCCCCTGAGAGGATGGCAGCAACATCGTCTTTCGTGACAGGGCCGTAGCCGATCCCGTCAATCTCCACCAAAGGCTCAAGCCACTGCATCCCGTAGGAGGAGGTGCGCCTGATGGTGGCCTCCGGCGCGGCATCGGCCAAGGCGCGCGCCACATCATCGGCCCCCACCGCAAGGGCGGCCGCATCGTCGGAGATGGAGATCTGCACGGCTAGAGTCCGTCGACGAGGGCAGCGATCCGCTCCCCGTCCAACCGTGCATGAACGTCCTTGCCGATCATGGCGGCAGGGCCGATGGCGCAAAGCCCAAGACAATAGACGGCCTTCACGCACACCCTGTCACCGGCCAGCGCCTCAGCGTGCGCGGCAAGGGCCTCAGAGCCCCGCGCCTGGCAGGCCTCCGCACGGCACAGTTTGATGATGGGGCGGGTTTCGGCCGTCTCGGTATAGTCGTGGTAGAAGCTGACGACGCCGTGCACTTCGGCCCGTGTGAGGTTCAGCGCATCGGCCACGCGGCGCCTCGCCGCCTCGTCGATGCAGCCGAATTCGTCCTGAATGTCGTTCAAGATGGGCAACAAAGGACCATCGCGGCCTTGGTGGGCGCGGATGATCTCTTCGAGCCGTGTTTCCTCGATGCTCACGCGTGACACCCTTGCTGCGGCATCGTTGAACGCAGGCGCCGCTTAACACCAAGCCGTAGCAGCGCAAAGAGCCCTCGAACAAGCAGAATCGTCAGTCAAACGGTGCAATTCTCGTACGGAATTTCCCTTAAAGCCCGTGCGACTGGCGTTGTTTGCAGGTGAGATAACTGAATGCACGGCTTTGTGATGGGTGTCACGGGCGGTTTTTCTGAATGCGGCCATCTTCGGTGTGTCGCCGGGACAGACCGGCAAGCTGAAAAACACCGGAGACACGGACATGACCATCAAGACCAAATTCGCCGCCCTCGGCACCGCTTTCGTCATTGGCCTCACGGCCCTTTCGCCCACCACCGGCGCCCAGGCTGCGCCCCTTGCCCCCGCCGCTGTGGCGCAGGTGGGCACCGCCACCGCCGAAGCCGGCATCGTGGAAGTGGGCCAACGCCGCAAGCATCGCCGTGGTGCGCGGGTCTACTTCGACCATGGCTACGGTTACCACCACCGTCGCCGCTGCCGCATCAAGCGCGTGAAGGTCTACGACCCCTACTACGATGAGTACTTCATCGAGAAGCGCAAGGTTTGCCGCCGCCGCCATTGGTAATGCGTACGGCTCTCGGCAAAGCGCCCCCGGCAACGGGGGCGCTTTTGTGTGTTCAGGCCAAAGGACGCCGGACCGTTACATGGCGTCGCGAATCATCGCGGCGAAGTCGGCCGCAGTCGCCGGGCGCGGATTGGTGGCTGTGGAGTGATCCTCAAAGGAAAACTGCGCTGCAGTCTCCACCACATCGTCCGAAAGGCCCATTTCCGACAGGTTGGGCGGCAGGCCGATGGCCTGGTTCAGCCCGGCAAAGGCGCTGGCAAGGTCGGCCCCCGCTTCCAGCCCCAGAAGGCTGCGGATCTTGCGGTACTTTGTCTCGCACGCGGGGGCGTTGAAGCGCAGCACTGGCGGCAGCATCACCGCATTGAGCGTGCCGTGGTGAAGGGTTTGCCCCTTCAACCCCCCCAAAGCGTGGGAAATGGAGTGGACGGCGCCAAGCCCTTTCTGGAAGGCAAGCGCCCCTTGAAGGGCCGCCATCATCATCTCGCTGCGGGCGTTCATGTCGTCCCCGTCCATCACCGCAAGGCGCAGGTTCGACCAGGCGCGGGCCAGTCCATCCAGCGCAATGGCGTCCGCAGGTGGGTTCACCCTTGGGCTGAGATAGGTCTCCACACAGTGGGAGAGGGCATCCATGCCCGTTGCCGCCGTCAGGCGCGGCGGCAAGGTGCGCGTCAGTTCAGGGTCGCAGATGGCGCCGGTAGGAATGAGGTTTGGCGATACGATGCCAAGCTTGCGCTCATTGTCGAGGGTGATCAGCGCAGCGCGGCCCACCTCGCTCCCCGTCCCTGCGGTGGTCGGAATGGCAATCACCGGCAAAAC
>JBCDCF010000598.1:0-2937 GCA_039182345.1 Pseudomonadota bacterium | reverse complement strand
GTCACCTTCTGGCGGATTGCATCGCGCATGGTGTCCGAGCCGAAGAAGTCATAGGCCAGCTCATCCAGGTGGCCGAGGTGGGTGCGGCAGAAGTCGCGGAACTTTTCGGTCTCAAACCGCTCGTGCGCGATGGCGGCGTAGGCGGA
The DNA here is from genome assembly GCA_039182345.1 of Pseudomonadota bacterium. Lineage (GTDB taxonomy): Bacteria > Pseudomonadota > Alphaproteobacteria > Rhizobiales > Amorphaceae > Acuticoccus. The sequence continues at coordinate 2,791 of JBCDCF010000598.1, read as the reverse complement.
CAGGCGTTCCCGAGGCGACAGGTCCTTGTCGGCCACATCGAAGTAAGGCTGCCAGTCCAGCGTCTTGCGCATAGCCCTGTCGGTGGCCGCACAGAAGATCGACCAGCGAAGGTTCGCCTTGATCAGCCACGGAAAGTGGTAGTGAAGCGAGGTGACCTGGCTGTCGGGGCAGGCATTGGCAAAGTCGATAGGGTGCCACACGCCGTCCTTCAGGAGAGCTTCGCAGGAGTTGAAGTCCCAGCCGAAGAAGGAGTTGATGGTGAGCGTGGTATCTTCCAGTACGCTGGCGTCTTCAGCGCTCAGAAAGTCGGTCTCCATCCGGTAGCGATCGTGGAGGGGGGCCGTGGGGTCGTAATTGACCTTGCGCAGTTGCGGGCCGAGACCGACGCAGCGCACGAAATGCTCGTAAGGCAGGACGGCTGCCTGAAGGTTCATCACCTCCGTGCCGCTGGCGTCGTAAGCCTTCTGCAAGTCATCGGCGTTGTTGATCTTGGAAACACCCTTCCAGCCGCCGCCGTGATAGGGCTTCATGAAGAAGGGGTAGCCGATCTTCTCGCCAATCTCAGGCAGCGAGAACATGCGCGCGTATTGGCGCAAGGTGGCTTCCAGATCGTCCGTTACATCGTAGGACTTGGGCGGCAGCATCCAGGTTTCAGGCACAGGCAGCCCGAGGCGCGTCATGGCGCAGTAGGACGTATGCTTTTCGTTGGATTGCAGCGACCAGGGATTGTTGTAGACGTACAGGTCGTTGAGAACGATGGCCTTTTTGATCCACTCACGGCTGGTGGAGTACCAGTGGGTGAGGCGGTCGATCACCACATCGTACTTCACCGGCTGGCGCAGGCTGAACGGTTCGATGGTGACCCGCTCGCACTGGAAGTTGAGGCGCTGGCCGTCGAGCGAGATGTCGAGCTTGAGGCCGTTCAGAAGGCTTTCGTAGCAAATCGGCCAGCAGATGTCGGCACCAAGCGACAAGCCGATGTGGCAGGTGCGGTCGGCCATAGTCCCCCCATGCGGCGCTGCCGCAAGGGCGCGTCGTCAGTTTCGCTCATCACCGGGACGCAGCACCCACATCAGCCCGTCGCGCAACTGGTCACGCCAATTGTGCCAATGGTGGCCGTCCCATGCACTCTTGAACAGAACATCAACGCCGTGATCGTGCAAGAAGGTTGCTAGGGCGCGATTCTCATCGGCCAGACCCTCAAGCTCTCCAGTGGAGACGAAAGCACGCGTTGGCGGCAGGCTGGGCGCGCGCCGCAGCGCCTTAACCAGTTGCGCAACACGGTGGAACACAGGGTGCTGGCGCGAGCGCAATTTGCGCTCATCCAAGATGAAGGAGCCCGATTTCAGGACCAGACCGCCGAAAACGCCAGGGTAGCGAAAGGCCGTGGAGAGGGAGGCGACGGCCCCAAGACTTGCCCCCAGAAGGACGCGGCCCTTTGCCTCCTCCATAAGTGAGTACTCCCCTTCAAGGAAAGGAAGAAGCTCCTGTGCCAGGTAGCGCGCGTGCTGGCGCCCGCCGGTATACTCGCCCATCCGGTCGCGGGTCTGCACAAGCGCGGCAAACACTGGCGGGATGTCGCCAGCGGCAATCAGATTGTCCAGTGACACGGCAAGGTCGGCGTAGGTGACGTAATCGTCCCCATCATGGATCACGACGATGGGCAGGGGGGTCCCGGGGCGATGGTCGGCGGGCACGTAAAGGCGTTCGCCCCGAACCTCGCCAAAGGTGTCGCTGGGGACGGCAATGTCCACGATGCGGCCTTGTGGCGCGCCGCGTGGCTCCGTCCACTCCGGCCGGACATAGCCGTGGGTGGAACAGACGGAGTTTTCGCCGAAAGGATCGCCCGCGCGGGCGGGGTTGAACGGGGCGAGGGTCCACGCCTCGTTCCCGTCCCGGCCGATGGCGATCTTGTTTTCGAAGCGCCCGCCGTCCTCCACAGGGAGCTGAAGCAGCCACAGGTCGGTGCCGGGAACACGCGCGAAGGGGTTGCGGTCGACGCCGGCATGGATCCAGCGCACCAGCGCCACCCAGTCCGCCTCGCCACGCCAGGCGAAGGTGGCGCGGCCAGGTTCGATGATGGGGAATTGGCAGGCGGCGAAAAACCCCTCCACAGCGTCAGGGGAGACGCCCTCGCCGGACAGAAAGTCATCCGCAGCGGAGCGCGCCAGGGGCACGGCCGACGTCATCAGCCCGTCAGCGGGCAGGTTGGGACGTGATGTCATCGGTCATACTCCACAATCGGCCGTGCGCCATTGTCAACGACTGTTGACAGGTGGCGCAAGGCAAGGGGGACGCACCTAGGCGCGTCAGTGGACAAACGCAACCACTGTGCCACACCTGAACGCCCCAACCATGGCATAAGATCCTAGTGCGCGGCTTGCGGACTGTGATCGGCCACCGACTGTTCCACAAGCCAGTCCACCACTTTGATCTGCGCCTCGCGATCACTGGCGCCATCGGCCACGGCGTCGTTGAAAATCTTCAGCTGGTGATCGGCGCTGGTGCCCCGTTTGGCAATGACGCGGGCGTGCTCCACCTCCGCCAGACAGCCCAGATTGTCCGCATGGGGCCTTAGATAGTCGATCAACTCTTCAATGAGGTCGGCGAGGGGCTGTGTGGTGCGGCGCCCGAAGTCTCCCATCTGCGCTTCAACGCCGTAGCGTTGGGCGCGCCACTTGTTCTCAAGGACCAGGATGCGCCTATACTGACGCCAACGCTGGTTGTTTTCGCGAAGGTGCAGCAGGAAGGCGAGGATGGATTGGTAAAGGGCCGCAATGGTCAACCCGT
>JBCDCF010000597.1:0-2937 GCA_039182345.1 Pseudomonadota bacterium | reverse complement strand
TACGATGGGGCTGGCGATTTCGAGCTTGGCGCCGACGGCCGGCTCGCACGGCGCGGCGAGCGCAGCGTTGCCCCTTTCGTCTACGCCGGCTGCGGGATTTTCCTGCCCTCCATCCTGGATGAGGCGCCCGAAGGGTCGTTCTCCCTCAACGTCCTGCTCGACCGCTCCATCGCCTCAGGCCGCCTTTATGGCCTCAGAATGGACGGACGGTGGATGCACGTGGGAACGCCCGATGCCATCGGCGAGGCCGACAGGGCTTACGCCGCCAGCGCTGCATGAGACTTTATAGCGTCGAACCCTACGATCCTTTCCTGCCCACCCTTGCCGGGCGCCTTCTGGATGGCACGGTGTGGCCCGGCGGGGTCCCTGACGACCCGTTCGCCCTTGCCGATGCCACCATTTATCTGCCCACACGCAGGGCAACCCGGGCGCTGGGTGATGCCTTTCTCAACGCATCCGGCCGCGGGGTCAGCGTCCTGCCACGCATCGAAGCGCTCGGCGATGATGAAGACAGCGCGGACGATACCCGTCGCAACGGCGTCATCGACCCCTTGGAGGCACGCGTTGCCCTTGCCGCGCTGATCGGCGCGCTTGGCGAAAACGTCGCACGCGATCTCCAGGCCGAGGCCGAAGGCGCGCAGCTCTTCAAGCCCTCCTCCAGCGCCGATGCCATCCGCCTTGCCGACAGCCTGCTCGCGCTGATGGATCAGGTGGAGACCCAGGAGGCCGACTGGGCCGACCTTCCAGGCCTTGTGGAGCGCACCGACCTCACTGCCTACTGGGAGATCACCACGCGCTTTTTGTCCATCGCCACAAGCGCCTGGCCCCATTACCTTGAGGACAATGGGCTGATCACAGAGGCCGCTGCCCGCAGGCACAGCGCCGAGGCTGCCGCCGCCCGCGTGCCGGAGGCCAAAGGTCCTTTGATTGTGGCTGGCTCCACAGGGTCGATCCCGGCAACGCGCCGCCTGATTGCCGCCATCGCCAGGAGCGATCATGGCGTCGTCGTGCTTCCAGGGTTCGACAGGCACGCAGACCCTGCCACATGGGAGATCCTTCAGGAGGCGCCGGACGGCCCATCTCACCCCCAGTTTGGGATGATGCAGCTCCTTTCGGCCCTTGGCGCAAGCCCGTCCGACGTTGCCCCGCTTCGGCCTGTGGGCCCGGCCGCCTCCCGCGAAAACCATGCCGAACGCCGCGCACACGCTATGCGCGCTGCCCTTCGCCCTGCCGCCACGACGGATCGCTGGCTTGCCGACAGAGAGGCCGTCGGCGACCTTGAGGACGCGCTCTCAGGCATCACCCTGCTGGAGGCCGCAGACGAGCGCCAGGAGGCGGCCGGCATTGCCGTTGCCATGCGCGAATCCATGGCAAAGGGCGAGCGGGTCGCCCTCGTCACGCCCCATCGCGCCTTGGCACGGCGGGTGACCCATGCCTTGCGCCGTTGGAACATTGCCGTTGACGATTCGGCCGGCGAACCCCTTGCCGCAACGCCCATCGGCGTCCTTTCGCGGCTCATCGCCTCGGTCGCCCTGTCAGGCGGTGCTGCGGAATGGCTGGGACTGTTCAAGCACCCTCTTGCAAGCTTCGGCCTCGACGATGCCGATCGGAGAGCGGCCATTCCCCCCATCGAGGACGTTTTTCGCGGGCCACGCATGGCGCCTGAGGCAACGCTTCCCCGCCTCAAGCGCATCGGCGGGGTGGCAGAGCCCCTCGTCGCCGCGGCGCAAGACGCCCTTCAGCCGTTGCTGGCCCTTCCCCGCACCGCCGACACGCCGACCTTTGCCAAAGCCCACAAAGCCGCCGTCCTTGCCATTGCCCCCCTTACCGGCGAGGCGGAGCCTCCCCGCGATAGGGCGATGATGGACAGCGTGTTCGACGGTCTAGCCGCCTGTCACCCCTTGCCCATGGCGGGGCGGGATTGGCCTGGCGCGTTCGATGCGTTGATTGGCGGCCTAGTGGTGCGCGGCCCGCCGGACGAAGCGGCCGTCAGCATTTTGGGCCCTTTGGAAGCGCGACTTCAGGCGGTGGACCACGCCATCCTCGGCGGGCTCAACGAAGGGGTCTGGCCCGTTGCCCCTGACGGCGGCCCCTGGATGTCGCGCGCCATGATGAGCGCCTTCGGGATCGACCTTCCCGAACGGCGCATCGGCCTGTCCGCCCATGACTTCGTGGCTGCCGCCCACCAGACCCGCGTCACCCTGACCCGTGCCAAACGGGCCGTTGGCGAACCCACCGTCGCCTCGCGCTGGTGGCTGCGCCTGACCGCCTTTGCCGGCGATGCGGCGGCCCCTTTGAGGGCGCGCGGCCACCGTCTAATATCCCTAGCCGACAGCCTTGAGACAGCCTCCAGCGTCCCCCCGCCCCGGCGCCCTGCCCCGACGCCGCCGGTGTCGGCACGGCCCACCAGCCTCTCCATCACCGATGTGGGCCGCCTCGTGCGCGATCCCTACGCCGTCTATGCCCGCAGGGTCCTGCAGCTGAAGCCTTTGAACGACCTTGGCGAATCGCCTGGCGCCCGCGACAGGGGCGAGGTCATCCACGAGGTGCTGGCCCGCTTCATTGCCGAAAGGGGCAGCGGCGAGGACCCCGACGCCCTGTTCGCCCGCCTGGTGGAGGAGGCCGTACGCCCCCTCGCCTACGCGCCGGAGGCCCAGGCGGTGTGGAGCGCCCGCCTCCTTGCCGTCGCCCCCCACATCATCGCCCTTGAGGACGAACGGGCAGGAATGGTGGAGACAAGCGTCGTGGAGGTGGCCGCCAAAGCCGCCATCACCCGCACCGTCAGCCTGACCGGCCGGGTCGACAGGATCGACCTGTCAAAGGCAGGGGCCGACATCATCGACTACAAGACAGGCACCACGCCCTCCGCCAACCAGGTGAAGACGTTCCTGGAGCCCCAGCTTCCCCTGGAGGCCGCCTTGGTGCGCACGGGCGCCG
>JBCDCF010000596.1:0-2938 GCA_039182345.1 Pseudomonadota bacterium | reverse complement strand
CAGGATGGGGGCAAGGTCCTCTTCAAGGCGCCCGGCCTCTTCCAGGAGCCACGTCACCACATTGGTGCGGCGCGTGCCTGCAAGACGGCTTGAGATGGCAGCAACGCTGAGGGCGGCCACCACATCCCCCCGTCCGCCGCGCAAAGGCACGCCAATCCCGGTGATGCCTGGGATGATGCGCCCGTCATCAAGGGCATAGCCGAGGGTCTTTGCCTTGGCCGCGTCCTCGGCAAGGCCTTCAGCCGATGCGCCATAACGGGCAAAGGCGGACGCGCCTTCGTCGAGAAGGGCGTCGCGCTCGGCCGCATCAAGGAAGGCAAGGATCGCAAGGCTTCCAGCGCCAACCCCCAGAGGGCGCGTGTCGCCCACATTCAAGGTCAGCGTCTTGATGGGGAAGGAGCCTTCCGTGCGCGCCACACACACAGCCTCCCGTCCCACCCGTAGCGTCAGAAAGACGGTGTCGGCGGTGCGCTCGGCAATGCGGGCGCGACCGTCCTGGCTTTGGCGGGCAAGGCCGTAGCGGTTGGAGGCTGTGGCGGCAATCTCCACCAGCTTGATGCCGGGGAAGTAATGGGTGGTCTCAGGGTCCTGGTCCACAAGGCCGGTTTCCACCAGGCTTTTCAGGATCCTGTGGCAGGTGGCGCGGTTGAGGCCTGTGGCCGCCACAAGGGTCGCAAGGCCTGCGCCGGACACACTGTGCTCGGCCACAGCATCAAGAACCTGTGCGGCTCGTGTGATGCTTTGGACGGTGCTTGTGTCCTTATCCGGCGCTTTGGGCGCGCCCTTTTGTGCTGCCATGGAGACAAAGGTTAACGCCGTTCGTCTCACCATTCAAGACGGCATCTCAAAAACGGCTCATTCAGCGAAACGCACCGTGGTGGAGGCAAAGGGCGTGCCGTCATAGTGGGCGCGCCAGGTCTCTCCTGGTTTGATGGACCAGGCATCGGTCAACGTGCCTGTGGTGACAATGTCGCCGGCCTTCAACTGGGTTTGCGAAGGGTCCTTGGCCACCTCGGCCACACAGTGCTTCAGGGCTGACAAAGGGCCGCCCAACACGTTGGTGCCGCTGCCTGTTTCCACCACCTCGCCATTGCGCTCCAGCCGCAACGTGAGGGCGGGGAGGTCGCCTGCGAAGTCGGCAACGTTCCGAAGTGGCTCGCCCAGGAGGAGCCTGCCGTGAAGGCCACCGCAGGCCACAGTGTCAGCCAGTTGAAAGCGCCAGGCCGGGTAGATGGAGTGGACGATCTCGAACGCCGGCGCCATCCAAAGGGTGATGGCGATAAGATCCGTCTCGTCCATGGCGGGGTCAGGGTCTTCTGACAGGCACAGCGCCACTTCAGGTTCGAGCCGCGGTTCGCAAAAGGCGCCGAGGGGCACGCTGTCCACCGCGGACAGGTTGGCAAGGGACGCCTCCGTCACATCCCCCCACATGGGCGCTTCGACGCCGTAAAGGGGCCAGATGGTGCGGTTGGTGAAGCCGATCTTGCGGCCCACCACAGGTGCGCCCCGCAGCGCCCGCAGGTGCCCTTGAACGCGGTAGGCCGTCTGAAGGTCGAGCCCGTGCGGCCGGTTTGAAAACGGCTCAATCTGCGAGCCTGAGGCGATGGACGCGGCCACTTCCTGTGCAATGGCCATCGGGTCCGGCGCGCTGCCTTCGGCGGCGTTTTTTGCGGTGTCCTCGTGGCCCATCACGGGTCTCCTTTTTGGTTTCGCAGACGGTGTGCCGCGCTTTGCGTGAGTGTCGAGAGGTTCGACGGCTGTGGCAAGGCGCGGCACCCGATGGCGGTCAAAGGGCAGCCTAGCCGAGCTCTGGTCCGGCGACCGCGACCGGCGCCGCCGTGGAAGGCGGCGCCCCTTTCATCATGCGCGTAAACGGTCTTTGGGCGATGAAGCCGAGGCTTTCTAGCCACCCGTCGAGTGCAGGCCGCCCGTCCACAAGGTCGATGATGACGGGGCCTTTCATCCCAGACAGGGCGGCGCCAATCAGGGCTTTGGCGGCGGCATCGTCAGGCGCGATGACAGGTCCGATCTGGCTTTGGAGGCGCCCATCGCGCCCCAGCACGAACCCTGTCACCGCGCCGCCATCCGTCAGAACGAAGGCTGCGTGGGGCGCACGGGCGAGAAGGGCCGCAAGGATCGCCGGGCGGGGAGCGCCGAGGTGGGAGGCATCAAGGGCGATGATGGCATCAAGGTCGCTGGCGTTCGCCTGGCGGATGGAAGGAGCGCGCGCAACGGACGGTGGGGGAGGGGCGGCCCCCGCCAGGCGGGTGAGTGTGAAAGTGTCGGCAAAGCCGAGCTTGCGGTAGACCTTGCGCCCGTCGGGTGTGGCGTCGAGGCCGACAGCGATGCTTCCGGCGCGTTCCATGGCAAGGGCTTCGGTCATGAGACGCGTTGCGTGGCCCTGCCGTCGGTGGGCCTTTGCCACCAAGACCATGCAGATCCAATCAAGCGCCTCGCCGTAGCGCAGGACCCCGCAGGTGGCCGCAAGGGTGCCCCCCACAAAGGTGCCTTTGACGATGCCACCTTCAAGGATCATCGCCCAGTCGTCGGCGGTCTGGTTCCAGGACGCCTCGGTGGACAAGGCCAGACACGCAAGGCTGTCCGCCACCGTCAGGCGACGGGTGATGGTGTTGGGCGCCGTCAAGGGGTGTAGTGACACCGGCGCATCGCCTGAAGATCGGGCGTGGCGCCAGTGGCAAAGCCAGGACCATCCAGCGAGCCGATCCCAATCCGCCCATCTTTGATGGAGACGCGCACAGCGCCGTGGCTGTCCTCATAAAGGTCGCCGTGGGCGGATAGGAACGCCTCCTGCTCATGGCGCGGGACGGCGGAGAGGCGCCGTTCACCGAGCCCGGGCCAGCGGGTCGCTGTCGCCTTCTGTCCGTCGAGCTCCGCGGGCCGCTTGACGAGGAGCTGGTCCGGGAGGCGCGCCGCGCTG
>JBCDCF010000595.1:0-2942 GCA_039182345.1 Pseudomonadota bacterium | reverse complement strand
CCCGCCGCGGACCCGGCCCGTCCCCAAAGCGCGGCGGAGGGGACGGGCTGACAGGGTGCGACGCGCTACCAGAAGGTGACGAGGACCAAGCCCCTCGCCGCCAACAGGGCAACGGACTGGTAGCGATAGTCCTTGTAGAAGGGAAGGCCCTCTGTGCCTTCCGCCGCAAGCGCCGGGCGCCAGGTGGTTTCGGCCACCTGTTCGGGGTCGGGCGCTGCCGTCTGCAGGCTCACCACCACGAAGATCAGCGAGCTCACCGCCGTCATCACGCCCACATTGATGGTGAAGTGGAGCGGCCAGTAGCCGAGCTGCGTCAGGATGAAGAAGCCAAGCCCGATCAGATGGCCGCCCACCAGAGCGGCGAACGCCCCGGAGCCGTTGCCGCGACGCCAGAAGGCGCCGATGAGGAAGATTGCGGCAATGGGCGGCACGAGGATGGAGAACGCCTGCTGGAGGTAGGACCACAGCCCGCCGAAGTTGGAGATGAATGGCGCCCAGGCGATGGCCACAACCATCAAGATGATGGTGGTGATCCGCCCGTAGGTGCCGACCCGCTCCGGCTTCAGATCGGGCTGCGCAGGCTTCACGAAGTCGTGGACGACAAGGGTGGAGGCCGAGTTCAAGGTGGAGTCCACGCTCGACATGATGGCCGCCACGAGACCGGCAAGGACGAGCCCTGTCAGACCCGCAGGCAGGACTTCGGTGACAAGGGTCGGGAACACCATGTCGGGGTTCGGCAGGTCCGGGAAAAGGCGGATCGCCATCACCCCTGGGATGACCATCGTGAACAGGGGGATGATCTTCAAGAAGCCTGCGAAGATGGAGCCCCACTGCGCGTCACGCACTGACCGGGCACCCAGAACGCGCTGCACGATGTACTGGTTGGTGACCCAGTACCAGAAGCCGAGGAAGAAGACCCCGAGGGGGATGCCAAGACCAGGCAGCATCGGGTCATTGATATCGCGGATCAGCGACAGGTGCTCGTCTGGCGCGGCTTCCTTGACGGCCGACCAGCTGAAGTCCAGCTGCGCAAACAGCATGTAGGTGATGATGATGGTGCCGAGGATCAGGACGACGGCCTGGATCACATCGGTATAGACCACCGCCTTCAGACCGCCGGCGGCAGTGTAAAGCCCGGCAAACAGGCCAAGGGCAATCACCGTCTGCCAGATCTCGATCTCCGGCACGAAGACCTTCACCACCACGGCGCCGGCATAAAGGCCGCCAGCGGTGTCGACGATGATCGACAGCAAGATGGTGATGGCGGAGAAGTACTTCCGGGATCGCGAATCGAACCGCTTTTCTAAGAACTCCGGGATGGTGGAGATCCGCGCCTTCAGGAACATCGGCACGAAGACGACCGCCAGGATAATCAGCGGCACACCAGACATCCACTCGTAGGTGGAAACGGGAATGCCGCCGTCATAGGCAGCGCCAGCAAGGCCGATCAGCGTGGTCGATGAGATGTTGGAGGCAAACAGGGAGAAGCCGATCACACCCCAGGTCAGCGTGCGGCCGGCAAGGAAGAGATCGTCACCCGTTTCCGTCGTCTTTGACACCCATATGCCGATGGCAAGGACGATGGCGAAGTAAATTCCGATGATGGCAAAGTCGAGGGTCGTGATGGATGCGGCCACCTCGTCCATGGTGTTTCTCCCCTGTCGCCGATGCGCTCAAGGCGCATTCTGGTTTGGTGTGGGCACCGAGTGACGCGTCAACGAGCAACCGATGGCGCGCGATTGGGCACGCTATCGGTGCCGCAAAGGCCGCCGCAACCACTGATCTACACAAGGTCTGGAATTAAAAGCGCCGGTTCCGAGATCCTAAGGTGCCAACGGAACGTGCACGCTGCCGCCATTGGCGAAAGGCTCTTTGTCGATGGCACGGGCAAGGGCTGCGCGGTAGCGTGACGGGCTCATGCCCACGTGTTGGGCAAAAACATCGTAAAAGGCGCTGCGCGATCCGAAGCCGCTCTCGGTCAACACATCTTCAATGGCAACGTCGGTGTCGGCGAGCATGGCCTGCGCGTGGCTGAGGCGCTGGCGGGTCAAGAACTCCAGGATCGTCATGCCGATGACTTTGCGGAAAATCGCCATGGCGTAGTTCGGGTGGAGCCCCACCGCCACCGCCACGTCGTTGACGCTGAGCGGTTCGCTAAAGCGCGAGGCCATGGTGATGACCATGTCGCGCACGTGGGTCAGGTTGACGGGCTCGTTCTGGCTGACCGGCCGCGCGGCAACGTCAATGCTGCGCAACACCTCGCCGCCGCCGATGGCAAGCCGCTTGATCCTACAGGAGACCTCCTGGCGGACGAGGTGAGCCATCACATCGTCGTCATGCTGAAGGTCGTTGTACCAGCGGGGCAGAAGGATGGAGTCGATCGGATCGTTGATGCGGTCGACGATGTAGCCGCCACCCATGATGCGCTGGCGAAAGCGGGCCGGCAGCGCAAGGCGCAAGAAGGTGGGCAGCGGCACATAGACAACGATGATTTCGCTGTCGTCGCTCTGGTGGATCACCTGGTGCGGGCTTGCCCCCCAGAACAGGCCGAACCGCTCCGCCGTCAGCCGCACAAGACGGCCTGAGACGAGGTAGGTCATCTGCCCGCTCGACAGGTAATTGATCTCCACGTGGCTGTGCCAGTGGGCAGCGGCCATCTCAAACGGCTCGTGCCGTTCGGCAAACAGGCCGAGCCTTTCAAAGATCGGCGTGGGCTCGATCCAGGCCATCCGTGCGCATCCCAAAATCCCTGGCAATCTAGCCGCGATGGGCCCCGCTCGCCAGAGCACGCGCCACACGGTTCAGCCCCCGATTTTTTGCAAGGCTGGACTGCAATTGCGGCGCTTCAGGGGCGGCTCTGTCCCCATACATTCGCGCTCACTGGGCAACGCAAGAAGCCCAGCAACCACACCCAACCAATGGAGTTTGTTATGGGTCGCGTT
>JBCDCF010000594.1:0-2944 GCA_039182345.1 Pseudomonadota bacterium | reverse complement strand
TCGTGGTTCAGGCCCTCAAAGGCCAGCCGTTGACGGTCTATGGCGACGGATCGCAGACCCGCTCCTTTTGTTATGTGGACGACCTTGTGGAGGGCTTCTTGCGCCTGATGGCGACGGGGCCTGAGGTGACGGGCCCCATCAATCTTGGCAACCCGAACGAGTTCACCATCCGCGAACTTGCCCAAAAGACCGTTGCCAAGGTGGACACCGGCGCAGTGATCGAGCAGGCGCCGCTGCCGCGCGACGACCCCAAACAGCGCCAGCCCGACATTTCCATGGCCCGCAAGGTGCTGGGCTGGGCGCCGACGGTGGAGCTGAGCGAAGGCCTTGACCGCACCATCGCCTATTTCCGCGAGTTTTTGGCCGAGACCGCTGAACCTGCCATGGCGTGAGGCCCGTCAGCCCGTCCGCTTGTCCTCGAAGGTGTAGCCGAAGGCGTCGATCTCGCGCCTATACCAGCGGGCCACGCGGTCCCGCGAGGCGGCGGTGTAGAAGGTGGAGTAATGGGGCCTGTCGCTGTCATAAACGCGCATGCGCGGCATGGCCTCCAACAGCGGCGCATCGATGAGGGCCTGCAGCGCCTCGATCTCGTCCTGAAGCGTTTCGTAGCGCAGGATCTTGTCGGCCACCACCGTCCCGTCGATGGCGTAGATGGACCAGTTGTTCAGCCGGCAATACTCAGTGTTGCGGTAAAGGGCGGATCGCATGTGGCGGTCGAAACCGTCATTCCCCCGCCCCTTTTTCCACTCCCTGTGGGTGTAAAGGGAAACCTGACGGTCCCAAGGGTTCCGCTCGATGGCGAACTTGAAATAGCTGTCGAACACCTGCCGGCCCAGCACCCGGCGCGCCTGTGCCGCCGTCGCATGGGGGTGAAGGCCGAACACGTCCGGCGCATTGCGCTGCAGGCCCCCATAGGAAAACGGCAGACGCTTGGACCAGGAGGGGCGCACCTCGCCAGGGTAGGTATCTCCCGGCGCGGCAATGGCGCGCAGGGCCGCCGTCAGACTGGTGCCACCGGTCTTTTCCGTGCGCAGGAAAATGAAGCGGCGGCTGTGGGAGACAATCACAAAAAGCTCCGCTTTCGGGGAGGGTCGCGTTGGCTGGCGTCGGAACGACGGTGGGGCGAGGGTCCTGTTGATCGCCGCTGCGAAAGTGGGCGTGGCCAGTTCCCAATCGCCCGGAAAGCGCGCTAGAGCAATGCCCATCTGACTGACCGCAGCCAGATGGGACGACAGCTCTCGTCGATCTCATAAGCGGCCCGAACGCCACTGACCGCAGGAGACCCCATGGACTGGACCCGTGCCATCGACAACTACTGCGAGCGCTTGAGCCCTGAATTCTGGGCCGAGCCGGTGAACGCGCTCACCAACTTTGCCTTCGTGGCCGCAGCGGTCTACGCCGGGTTCTACGCCGCACGCAAAGGGGCTTTGGACTGGGCAGTGTTCGTGTTGGTGGTGCTCGCCCTTGCGGTGGGCGTCGGCTCGTTCCTGTTCCACACGGTGGCTGAGGTCTGGGCACTCTTTGCCGATGTGATCCCCATCCAGCTCTTCATCGTGTTCTATTTTGCCCTGGCCATGCGCCGGTTTGCGGGCCTTCCCGTGTGGGCAGCCCTGTTGATCACGCTCGGTTTTCTGGTGGGGTCCTTCATGGTGGGCGGCGGCCTCAGCCGGTTCCTTGGGGATGCCCTCAACGGGTCAGAGGGCTACCTTGCCCCCTTGGCGGCGCTCCTTGTGGTGGGGGCGGCCCTCATCGGCGCCGATCGCAAAGGGGCCGGCTGGTCCTTGGTGGGCGCGGCCTTCCTGTTTGCCGTCTCCCTCACCTTCCGCACGGTGGATGAGGCGGTGTGCCCAGCCTTCTCCCTCGGCACCCACTTTGCCTGGCACCTCCTAAACGGCCTTCTCCTCGGCTGGCTCGTCATCGCCATGGCCCGCTTTGGCGAGATTCCCCGGCCGCGCACCGCCTGATCGGGGCGCGGCCCGCCCCGCTCAGGGCGAGGGGGCGGCAAGGCCGATGGCAATGAAGCTGTCGGCCGTCAGGCTGGCACCGCCCACGAGGGCACCATCCACCCCCTCGACCGCCAAAAGCTCGGCCGCATTGTCGGGCTTCACCGAGCCGCCGTAGAGGACGGGCACGCCCGCGCCAGGAAAACGCGCGTCGAGCGCTGTGTGGATGGTGCGGTGCATCGCCTCCACATCGCCCACAGAGGGGGTGCGGCCTGTGCCAATGGCCCAGACAGGCTCATACGCCACCACGAGACGAGCAGGATCGAGGGAGGCAGGCACCGACCCTTCGATCTGCCGGCGCACCACGCTTTCCGCCTCGCCGGCATCGCGCTCGGCCTCCGTCTCACCCACACAGACGATGACGGTGAGGCCTGCGCGCTGGCCGGCCTCCGCCTTCTTCGCCACGAGAGCATCGTCCTCGCCATGGTCGGTACGGCGCTCCGAATGGCCCACAATCACCGCTTCGGCGCCGCAGGCTGCCAGCATCTCCCCGGAGATGTCGCCCGTGTGGGCGCCTTTGGCGGCTGGATGACAGTCCTGCCCGCCGATCTTCACGGGGGACACCGTGGCCCTGTCGGCAAACTTGGCGATCAGCACGAAGGGCGGGCACACCATCAGTTCAATGCCCTTGGCGGCGCACTCGGGCGCGCGGGCAATCATGCGGCCGAACTCCTCCATGGACGAAGGGTCGCCATTCATCTTCCAGTTGCCCGCAATCAGCATCGTGCCGTCCTTTCCTCACCCTTTGATGGGTGCTCTGCCGCTCTGCGCCGGCAGTTGTGATTGACCCGTGGGAGCCCGCTCATCTGTCAGCCTTGCAGGCGCCCCTTCGGCTTCTTAGTATCGCGTAACGTGAGGGGCCGCGAACAGAGCCCTTATTCCGTCAACGAATTGTGGTCTTTCCAGTATGTTGAACGCTCTGCGACGCGGTGCGAAGGGGT
>JBCDCF010000593.1:0-2954 GCA_039182345.1 Pseudomonadota bacterium | reverse complement strand
TGGTGCCATAGACGTGGTACCCGAGCCCCGCCACGGCGAGCGCCAGCGCAATCACCGCGACTGGCACGGTCACAGCAAACCCCAAGACGGCACGGAAAGCGCGCAACACTAGGTTTTCCCGCGGGGCGAGCGCCGCTTCGGTGGTACCCGACGAGGGGTTGGGCCGCAAGATCTTCGAGGCCAGCGCTGGACAGGCGGTGAGGGCCACGAAGGTGGAAATCAACACAGCGCTCGCCATCACAAAGCCGAACTCTGTAAAGAGCCGGCCCACCTGCCCTTGCAGGAAGGACAGAGGCACGAACACAGCAATCAACGTCAACGAGGTGGCGATCACCGCAAACGTCACCTGCCGCGCCCCAAGCACCGATGCGCGCAACACGCTCTCACCCGCGTCGATGCGGCGCTGGATGTTCTCCAGCATCACAATCGCATCGTCCACCACCAGCCCGATGGCCAGTAGAAGGGCAAGCAACGTCAACACGTTGATGGAAAAGCCCATGGCACCCACAAGGATGAAGGTGCCCACCAACGCCACGGGAATGGTGATTGCCGGAATCAAAGTCGCCCGCCACGAGCGCAAGAACACCAAGATGACGCTCACCACCAGCACCAAGGAGATGCAAAGGGCAATCACCACCTCGCGGATGGAGGCGGCAACGAAGATGGCATCGTCCGACCCGATCTCGATGGCCATGCCCGGTGGCAGACCATCGGCCATGGCATCGATCTCGGCCCGCACCCCCTCGGAAATGGCAATCGTGTTGGACTGGCTCTGGCGCACCACAGCAAGGCCCACAGCCGTCACGCCATTGCTGCGCACGATGGTGTTGTCGGTCTCAACGCCGGTGACCACCCGCGCCACATCGCTGAGCCGGATCGGGTGGCCGGCCACGCGGTCCACCACAACATTGGCAAAGGCCTCCACGGTGGGAATACGGGTGTTGAGGCGCACGGTGATCTGGCGCGCCGCGGTCTCCACCTCCCCTGCGGGCAGTTCCAGGTTGGCCCGGCGCAAGGCCTCTTCAATGTCGGCGACGGTGAGATTGCGCGCGGCCATCGCCCGCCGGTCGAGCCAGATGCGCACCGCCATCGGCCTGTCGCCATAAAGGTCGATGCTTGCAACCCCTGGGACCGTCGCCAGCCGGTCGACCACATAGCGTTCCACGAAATCGGTGATTTCGGCGGCGGTCATGTTGGGGTTCACCACCGCAAGGCGCATCACGGGGTCGGCGTCGGCATCGTTCTTCAACACCTGCGGCTCGTCCACATCGTTCGGCAGGTCGGCCCGGACGCGGGCGACAGCGTCGCGCACATCGTTGGCCGCCTCGTCGATGTTGCGGCCCACATCGAACTCCACCGTCACGGTGCTACGGCCCCGCCGGCTTTGGGAGCTGATGGTTTTCACACCGGAGATCCCGGCAATGGAGCCTTCGATGATCTCCGAGATGTCGGTGTCGACAATCTCGGGCGCTGCACCGGTATAGGTGGTGCGGACCGACACCACGGCCGCGTCCACATCGGGCAACTCGCGGATGGACAATTGCGACAGCGCGCCGAGACCGAAAACGATGATGAGAAGACTCGCAACCGCGGCCAGAACAGGCCGCCGAATGGCAAGATCGGACAGCATTTAAGAGCGCCTCAGCGCATTGGTGCGCGCGGCAGAGGGGGCGTCTCCTTCAGGCCGCTCCGCGCCAGGTGCAGGGCTCGGCAAGACATCGGCATTCAAGACATCGATGCGGCTGCCGTCCTGCAAGGACTGGGCGCCCCGCACGATGACGGCCTCGCCCGCCTCAACACCGTCGATCACCTCCACCATACCGTTGCGGCGCAGCCCTGTTTCCACGTTGCGACGGACGGCAGTCCCCCCCTCGGCCACGAAGGTGATGGGCTCGCCCGCCCGCAACGCAATCGCCTCTTCACTCACCACAACCGCATCCCTGTCGCCCAGCGTGAGGGACAGGCGCATGAACATGCCTGCCGGCAACGCCATGTCCTCATTGGGAAGGCGCGCGCGCACCTTGAAGGCACGGGAGGTGGGGTCCACCCGGCTGTCCACCGCCACCACGGTGCCCTCGAACGTGCGCCCCTGATAGGCGGCGGTGGTGGCGTTCACCGGCTGACCTGGCGAAATCTGCCCGTAAAGGGTTTCGGGCACGGTGAACTCGATTTCCACCGCGGACAGATCGTCCAGGCTTGCCAGCACCGTGCCTGTGTCCACCCGCGCCCCCACATGAACCGAGGTGATGCCGAGCACACCGCCAAAGGGCGCGCGGACAATCCTATCGGCCACATTGGCCCTGGCGCGGTTGACGACGGCTTGGGCCACCGCCCGCTCCGAGCGCGCCACATCCACCGCCGACTCGCTGACATTGTTGCTGCCGAGCAGCCGTTCAAACCGCTCCAATGCCCTGTTCTTCTGGTCGAGGTTGGCTTCCGCTTCTGCAAGGGTCGCCCGCTCGGTCGCATCGTCCAGCCGCGCCACCACGGTGCCCGCATTGACCCGGCGCCCGGCTTCAATGTCGATCTCGGCGATCTGCCCTTCCGCCTGCGGCACAATCTCGATGGAGCGCAGGGCCCGCGTGGTCCCCACCGCCTCCATCAGCCTTGCAAGGGAGCGGGCCTCGGCCAGTGCCACTTCCACCGTCACGGATCGTGGGGCGCGTTGACGCGTTTCGGCGGCCGGCGCATCGGGCGCGCGCACCACCTCTTCGTAGTAAATGTAGACCAAAAATTGTACGCCTTGGTGGCCTTATTATGTGATGTAAATGTCAGATTGATATAATAAGTCTGCACTTACTGTTGCACCTCCGAAAATTGGAGGTTAGATCATGTGGCCATAGCTGATGATCTGAATGACCTGGACCTAAAATCTTATCAGATGTTGCAAAAAGACCAAGCTAGCGGTATAAATACCGTTTTCGGGCTAACTGTGTAAAGCCTTAGGGGGATAC
>JBCDCF010000592.1:0-2958 GCA_039182345.1 Pseudomonadota bacterium | reverse complement strand
CTTCCACGGTGTGCCCGAGTGGGTGGTCCTGTCGCCTGCCATAGCGATGGCGGTGGGGCTCGTTGTGGCGGTACTCATGTACCTTGTCTTCCCGTCCTCGCCGAAGGCCGCGGTTGCGGCCATGCCGCGCCTCCACAAGTTCTTCTTGAACAAGTGGTACTTCGACGAGCTCTACGACTTTATCTTTGTGCGGCCCGTGAAGGCGCTCGGGCGCCTGTTCTGGGCCGGCGACGGCAAGGTTATCGACGGTGTCGGGCCGGACGGGATTGCCGCCAGGGTGCGCAACCTTGCCGGCCTCGCAAGCCGCCTTCAGTCCGGCTACCTCTACCACTACGCGTTCGTCATGCTGACCGGGATCGCCGTCTTCGTGACGATCATGATCATGCTCCAGCGGGGCCTTTTGTGATGGCGTTCGGCCAGCTTAAGGGAGGCCGCGCGTGAGCGACTGGCCCATCCTTTCGATCCTGATTTTCCTGCCTTTGGTGGGTGTTGCCTTCATCCTTGCGGTGCGGGGCAACGACGAGGCTTCGGTGGAGAATATCCGCCGCGTGGCGCTGATCACCACGGTGGTGAACTTCGTCCTGTCGCTGGCGCTGTGGATCGGCTTTGACGCCGGCAACCCCGGTTTCCAGTTCGTGGAAAAGAGCGAGTGGATCCCCGGCTTCGTCTCCTACCACCTGGGGGTGGACGGCATTTCCATGCTGTTCGTGCTCCTCACCACGTTCTTGATGCCGTTCTGCATTCTGGCGTCCTGGAAGGCGATCAAGGACAGGGTGCGCGAGTACATGGTCGCGTTCCTCATCCTAGAGACGCTGATGGTGGGCGTCTTTTGCGCCCTCGACATCGTGGTCTTCTACATCTTCTTTGAAGGTGGTTTGATCCCGATGTTCTTGATCATCGGCGTGTGGGGTGGGCCGCGGCGCATCTACGCCACCTTCAAGTTCTTCCTTTATACGCTCACAGGCTCACTCCTGATGCTGATCGCCATTTTGGCGATGTACTGGCAGGCGGGCACCACCGACATCACCCAGCTCCTGGCCTACCAGTTCCCTGTGGACATGCAGACCTGGCTGTGGCTCGCCTTCTTCGCCTCCTTTGCGGTGAAGATGCCCATGTGGCCCGTGCACACCTGGCTGCCCGATGCCCACGTCGAAGCGCCAACGGCAGGCTCGGTCCTTCTGGCAGGCATCTTGTTGAAGATGGGCGGCTACGGCTTCCTGCGCTTCTCCTTGCCCATGTTCCCGGATGCGTCGGCCTATTTCGCCAACTTCGTGTTCGCCCTGTCGTGCATTGCCATTGTCTACACCTCCATGGTGGCACTGGCGCAAAAGGACATGAAGAAGCTGATCGCCTATTCGTCCGTCGCCCACATGGGCTTTGTGACCATGGGCATCTTCGCCATGAACGTGCAGGGCATTCAGGGCGCCATCTATCTCATGCTTTCCCACGGTCTTGTGTCGGCCGCGCTCTTCCTGTGCGTCGGTGTCATTTACGACCGTGCCCACACCCGCGAAATCTCCGCCTATGGGGGCCTTGTGAACCGCATGCCCTGGTACGCGGTGGCCTTCATGGTGTTCACCCTTGCCAATGTGGGCCTGCCTGGCACCTCAGGCTTTGTGGGTGAGTTCCTGGCCCTCATCGGCACCTATAAGGTCAGCACGGTGACGGCGGTGGTGGCGACCACAGGCGTCATCCTGTCGGCCTGTTATGCGCTGTGGCTTTACCGCCGGGTGGTGCTGGGGCCGCTTGAGAAGGAATCCATGCGCCGTATGAACGACCTTGATGGCCGCGAGAAGGTGATCATGGTGCCCTTGATCGTGCTGACGATCCTGTTTGGCGTGTGGCCCAACCCTGTCCTCAACGTCACCGATGCGTCGGTCAATCAGCTGGTCTCGTCAGTCTCTGCCGCCACGGGGGCGACCCCTGGGCCGGTGATCGACGCCACCGCCCTTGCCCCCGACACGGGATCGTCCACCGAGGCGGTGCAAAGGGGCCTTGCCGCGGCAGGCATTGAGGTGGACTCCAGCCACGGTGACACCCACGACAGCGATGGCCACGGTGAGGACACCCCTGCCGAGAACGCCGACCACGGCGCCGACGCAAGCCATCAAGAGGGCGACACACCGCCCGCCGAAGCGGCCGATCAATGATGCCTCAGATGCCCATCCCCGACTTCTTGCCGCTGGTGCCGGAGATCATCCTTGCCCTTGCGGCCATCGCGCTCCTGATGGGCGGCGTCTTCAACGAGGGCGAGGAAGAGACAGCGCCCACCATCAGCCTGTTGACCATCTTTGCCATGCTCGCCGCCATCCTGGCGCTGGCGCTGATCCCGACGGGCAAGACCACCTTCGAGGGCGCGTTCATCTCTGACGCCTTCGCCAGGTACTTGAAAATCCTTACCCTTGTGGGCTCGGCCGTCACCGTTGCGATGACCATGTCCTACGCAAGGCACCAGAGTTTCGGGCGGTTCGAGTACCCGATCCTCATCCTGATTGCGACCATCGGCATGATGCTGATGATCTCCTCAGGGGACATGATCACGCTTTATCTGGGCTTGGAGCTTCAGTCCCTCGCGGTCTACGTGGCGGTGGCCATCAACCGCGATTCGGTGCGCTCTACCGAGGCGGGGCTGAAATATTTCGTCCTCGGCGCCCTGTCCTCGGGGATGCTCCTTTACGGCATCAGCCTCGTTTACGGCTTTACGGGCGCGACGGACTTTACCGCCATTGCCGCCTCCCTTGAGGCAAACGGCGCGTCGCTGGGCTTCATCTTCGGCCTCGTGTTCGTCTTGGCAGGGCTTGCCTTCAAGGTCTCAGCCGTGCCGTTCCACATGTGGACGCCTGACGTTTATGAAGGCGCGCCGAGCCCCGTCACCGCCTTCCTTGCCGCAGCGCCCAAGGTGGCGGCGATGGCCATGTTCGTGCGCGTGGTCATGGATGCCTTCCAGCCCGCCTTGGT
>JBCDCF010000591.1:0-2967 GCA_039182345.1 Pseudomonadota bacterium | reverse complement strand
GGCCGCCCTTCTCGCGGGCCTGTTAAAAGCCCCGTCCTATTTCTCCCCCACCACGGATCTTGAGCGTTCCAACGAGCGCGCCGCCACAGTCCTTCGTGCCATGCGCGAGGCAGGCTTCATCTCAGAGCTTGAAGAGGCCTTTGCCCGTCAGAACCCTGCCACCCTTGCCACACCCAAAGTCGCCACCAGCGGCGGCTATGTGGCCGATTGGGTGGCCGATGTGCTGCCCAATTTCGCCGGCCAGGTGACCGAGGACATTGTGGTCGAGACCACCATCGACCTTGAACTGCAGGAGCTTGCCCAGTCCGCCCTCCAGGAGATGCTGACCGAACAGGGCGCCGAAAAAGGCGTCAGCCAGGGCGCTGTGGTGGTGATGGATGCTGGCGGGGCCGTCAAAGCCCTGATCGGTGGAAGGCGCTATGGTGACAGCCAGTATAACAGGGCCGTCGCGGCCGCTCGGCAGCCGGGGTCAGCGTTCAAACCCTTCGTCTACCTTGCCGCGCTAGAGCATGGGCTGACGCCTGAAACCATGCGCATCGACCAGCCGACGCGCATCGGCAATTGGACGCCTGAGAACTACACACGCCGCTACTATGGCCCTGTGTCGCTCACCCGCGCCCTTGCCCACTCCCTCAACACCATCGCCGCTCAGTTGACGGCAGAGGTGGGGCCCAAGACCGTCGCGAAGACCGCCCAGCGCATGGGCATCCGCTCGCCTTTGCAGAACAATGCCTCCATCGCCCTTGGAACGGGCGAGGTCACCCTTCTTGAGCTGACCACGGCCTATGTGCCCTTCGCCAATGGGGGCGTCGGCGTGGTGCCCCACGTGGTGCGGCGCATCAAAACCGTCGACGGGCGGCTCTTGTATGAACGGCGCGGCTCCGGCCCAGGCCAGGTGGCAAGCCTTGAGGACGTTGGCGCCATGAACCGTATGCTCTCCGCCGCCCTTGTCTCAGGCACGGCCCAGAGGGCGCAGATGAACGGCTGGCAGGCCGCCGGCAAGACGGGCACCAGCCAGAATTGGCGCGATGCCTGGTTCGTCGGCTACACCGCCTTCTTCACCGCAGGCGTGTGGCTTGGCAACGACGACAACTCCCCCACAAAGAAGGCCACTGGCGGCTCCCTCCCCGCCACCTTGTGGAAGCGCCTGATGGAAAAGGTCCACCAGGGGATGGTCCCGTCCGACCTTCCTGGCGTCGACACCATGCCCGCCCTCACGGTGGCGGGCGACGTGCCTGAGGATCACCCCTGGAACGCCCCGGCAGCGCGCGAAGCGTCCCAGCCGGCCAACCTTGCAAGGGACGGGCGGGACTGGATCCGACCGGCGCCTGCGCGCGACCCCGGCGGCGGTTTCCTCCGCCGTCTCTTTGGCGGCTAAGACGGTGCTCCACCAGGAAATTTGGTGTGTCGATGTAGCCGGCTCGACGAACGGCGTGTGGCCCGTCACTTCCCGTGCTTTAGGAGTCAAGCGGCGCGGTCTTTGAGGGCGTAGTAGCCTGAGACGGCCATCACCACCTGCCGGCGAAGGGCGTGGAAGGGGATCGGGCGCAGCGGCGTGAACGGGAAGTCGAGGTCGGCGTCCCCTGTGCCCGAGGCGGCATCGGCAAGGACCCTGCCCATGGCCGTTGCCATCGCAATCCCGCGGCCGTTGTAGCCAAGGCCCGTGAGAAGGCCCGGCGCCAGGCGGTGAAGGTGGGGCATGTGATCGGCAGTGAGCGCCACCATGCCGCCCCAACGATAGGGAAAGTCACAGGGACCCAGCTGCGGGAACACGCTGGCGGCAATGGTCTCAAGCCGCGCCTGTTGGCGGCGCACGCCAGCCTCCGTGTAAGCGCCGCGCCCACCCACCACCAAACGCCCATCTGGATCCAGGCGATAATAGAGGAGAAGCCGCCGCGTATCGGACGCCACCTGTCCCCCCGGCAGGATGGAGCGGCGCACATTTTGGGACAGCGGCTGGGTGGCAATCTGCACCGATGAGGTGGGCACAACGGATCGGCGAAGACGGTCGAGGGTGCGGTGATACGTAGCGCCGCCGTAGGCGTTGGTGGCAAGGATCACCGTCAGTGCCGTCACCGTGCCTTTTGGCGTGGACAGGCGCCACGGCGGTGCGGCGGAGGTGAGATCGGTCACGGGGCTGAGGTGGTGGACAATCGCCCCCGCCGCCTCCGCAGCAGCGGCAAGGCCGCGCACATAGGCGAGCGGCTGCACAGCGCCGCCGCGGTGGTCGATCAGGCCGCCTTGGTAGGCCTCCGATCCCAACCGGTCCGCAACGCCTCTCCTATCCAACAGCTCCACAGGGGCGCCGCGCGCCTGCCACTGCGCCACCCTCTCCTCCTGGATGGGGGCGGAGGCGGCATTGTGGCGCGGCTGGATCCAGCCCTTGCGCACAGGCGCACAGGGGATTGCATGCCGCTCGATCAGCTCGAAGACGAGGTCGGGCGCGCCGGCCGACAGAGCCACCACCCGCTCTCCGAAAGGCTCGCCATAGTGCGCCTTCACCGCTGCCGGCTCTTCCTTAAGGCCAGGAATCACCTGGCCGCCATTGCGGCCCGATGCGCCCCAGCCGGGGGTCTGCGCCTCAAGAACGCGCACGCTGACGCCGCGCTCTGCCAGGTGAAGGGCCGCAGAAAGCCCCGTATACCCCGCGCCGATGATGGCGACCTCGCAGGTCACATCACCGTCCACCGCGGGGCGGTCGGGCGCGGCCTGCGCCGTTGCCATCCACAAGGACCGGGACAGCGCCGGCCACTCCGCCTCGATCACAG
This sequence comes from Pseudomonadota bacterium, assembly GCA_039182345.1. GTDB lineage: Bacteria > Pseudomonadota > Alphaproteobacteria > Rhizobiales > Amorphaceae > Acuticoccus. Next base: position 199 of record JBCDCF010000591.1, on the reverse strand, counting down.
GGGTGTGCGCCATCAATAGATGGCCGGGGCCACGACCCAGATCACCTTGCAGGCCCCATCGCCGATGCACCAGAAACGGCACTGGCTCCTGTCCTCGAAGGTGAAGGCATCGCCCTCATCAAGCTCGAACCGCTCACCATCCACCTCAAGTCCGAGACGGCCCGACAGCACTACACCCGTGCGCCCCGCAGACCCTGTG
>JBCDCF010000590.1:0-2980 GCA_039182345.1 Pseudomonadota bacterium | reverse complement strand
GCTGTCGCGCCTGGCAGGAGTTGGAGTGGCAAGACAAGCGACGCTGCGGCCAAAAAGAAGCGGATCATCCCTTATCCTCCTGCGCCGTTGGCGTTGGCATTAATCTACGGCACGCCGTCGGCAAAAGCACAAGCGCACAGTTTGCGCCTTGATGCCTGGACAACTCATCGGTGCGTGACACCGCGTGAGCACGGATGTGAGGCCCGACAAGGAACCATCGCCGCCGGCACGAGCCGTTCTGCGAGCCTTGCCCCATCAAAGTGTGCGAAGGGGCCGGAAAAGGGCGTGAAACCGGCGGAAATACGTTGAATTAACCATCGTGTGACGGACGTCACGGCCGCCCCTTGCGGTCTGTGACCGGGGTCACGTGTGGCTCACCAGTCCGTGTCCATTTCCCTCATGTCGCAAGACGAAACACACAAACGAGAGGGAAACGAAACAATGCCTGCGAACCTGATTGTCCTTGCCACGGCCCTGATCATCGCCTTCGCCGCGATCCCGCAGACGGCCCCGGCCCAAGACGGCCTGAAGCCGCCGACCTTGAAGCTTTTCTTCCAGACCGCGCACATCAAGCGCACCAACTACTGGAAGTGAGATCGGCTGTGATTGAAGAAACCAAAAACGCCGGCCCTTGCGGCGACCCCACCACGGTGAGGTTCTCCCAAGGGCCGGCGCGCCACGTGACCAGCGGCTGACGATCGCTGACGCTATTCGGCAGCCATCAAACCAAGGTCGGCCTTTCGGCTCTCGCGCGGGTCCTTATAAAGAACGCCGTCCTTCATGATCATCGCCAGATTGTCCTGGGACTGGAGGAGCGAGACGTTCGTCGTCGGGTCGCCGCGCACCAGAAGAAGGTCGGCAAGATAGCCTTCCTTGATGAGACCCAGTCGGTCGTCCGTTCCCATCAACTGGTAGCCGACGGTGGTGGCGCAGCGCAGCGCCTCCTCGGGCGAATAGCCGAAATAGTTGACGAAATGCTCGATGTCCCTGGCGTTCTGCCCCATGGGCGTGATGGCAAAGCCATAATCCCCACCCACCACAACGCGGATGCCGCGCTTGCGCACCTCATGATAGGTGGCACAGGTGGCTTCGAACTTGCGGTAAAGGTGAAGCGCCTCGCACACCTCAGGGGTGATGCCAGCAATCTCCCCTTCCTTGGTGCAGTTGTGAACAAGGCCGAACGCCGGACCCACGAAGGACGTGTCCTTCACGCTCTCCAGCATGTCGAGGGCTTCCTCGTCGGCAAAATCGCAGTGGTAGATGCAGTCGAGCCCGTGGCGCACCGCCATCTTCACGCTTTCCGATGAGCGGGCATGGCAGGCGGTCTTCTTGTGGAAGGTCCGCGCCACGCGCACGAAGGCGGCAAGCTCCTCGTCCTCCAAAGGGGTGATCTCGGCGCGGGCGTGGGAGACGAACTCATCGCCCGAAATGTTGATCTTCATGACGTCGACGCCGTCGCGCACGCACTCGCGCGCCACGCGGCGCATTTCGTCCGCCCCGTCCGCCACAAGGCCGAAGCTTTCCTGGTGAATGTGGCGCTTGCGCTCATCGCCAAGGCCTGCGGTGTTGGTGATTTCGGGGCTTGCGGCCATCATCCGCGGGCCTGCAATCAGCCCCGCTTCGATGGCGTTGCGCGCCGTCACCCCCAACAAGGGCTTGGCCGAAGCCGCCTCGAACACGGAGGTGAAGCCATGGTCGAGGAGAAGGCGCAGGTTCTTTGCCGTCAGAAGCATGTGTTCTTCAGGCGGGATGCGGCCAAGCTCAGGAGGCTCGTTGATGCCTGTGAAGCTTGGGTGGCAGTGACCCTCCACAAGGCCGGGCATCAGCGTCATGCCCGTCCCGTCGATCACATCGTGGGTGCGCGAATGGGCATCCAGCGCACCTTCCACCACGGTGTGGATGGTGTTGCCGTCAATGACAACGGCCCCAGTGGCCGGCCGGTCGCGGCTTCCATCCCAAATCGCAACGTTTTCAATGGTGATCGCGCCCATGGTCCCCTCCCCTTCACACGTTACAGGCGATGCTGTGCGCCTTTGGTGCATCATCACACCACCGTGCCCGATGCGCCAGTCGGGCCGGTCCGCGCAACGCCGCGATCAGGGCAAAACCGACATCGTCAACGCAAGACGGGCGGATCGGCTGACCGACCCGCCCGTTTTAAATGTTCGTCCGATGGTGGCGACTGCGTGCCCAATCGCCGGTCTCCGCCTCAGTCGTCCGCGTACTCGGCGAGGCGGCGGGCAATGCTTTGCGACCGCTCGCTCGGCAGGAGCGGATGAAGATCCCCCTCGCGACCGGAAACGTGTGCGGCCAAAGGCGGCGGGGTCTTGGCATCGTCCGGCCACCAGCGCTTCAGGAAAATGGCATCCGTACAGCCGCGGGGGTTGAATGAGGCCATCTTCAGATAGTAGCCGGCGGGCTTGAGAACGTCGGCGCAAAGGCTGTCGAAACTGGCGCCGCCTTCGTAAAGGGGCTCTGACGCCACCTCGGCCACAATGCCCCATGCGGTGCCTGAGGCAAGGAGTGCTTTGGCCCCTTCCAAAACGCGGGCCTCGGCGCCGCCAGCATCGATCACCAGAAAGTCCACTGACGCAGGCACCGTCCCTGCGGCAATCAACCCGTCGACGGTGTCCGTCGTCATCTCAAGCGTCTCAAGGGGCTTGATGTTGGGGTAGGATACCTGATGCCTGCCCAAAGGCAGCAAGGAGGACGCAGCCTCTTTGCTTGCCACGTAGAAGTTCACGGTCTTGTCTGCCGCATCGTCAAGACAGGCGTTGATGGCGGTCTGGTTGGTGAGCGACGCGCAGACCGCTTCAAGGTCAGCAAAGGCGCTCGGATGCGCCTCCACGTGGTAGCCAGCGATCCCTTGCTCACTGTAGGTGCGGGCCGCTTCGCCCGTGTGCGCCCCCACGTGAAGGATCGCTTTAGGGGTGATCTCAGCTTCGCGAATCAGACGGGCAGCTTTCATCCCACGCTCCTT
>JBCDCF010000589.1:0-2999 GCA_039182345.1 Pseudomonadota bacterium | reverse complement strand
TGTAACGGGCTGGCCCGGACGCCGGCACGGGCGTGTCGACCCTCCGCCAACACCCCGCAACTTACCTGCCCATGGCCGGCCGGGCCCCCCCGCGGGGCTGGCCGGGGGGGCGGGGCGCCCCCCGCGCCCGGCCCGGCTCATGGAAAGCGCGCCCTTTGACCGATCCCCACCAGTCGCAAGACCGCCCGCTTCCCCCCCTCGTGCGTGCCATTGAGGGTGTGAGCGGGTTTGCCGGTGGCGCGGGCGCAATCCTTCTTGGCTGCCTGTTTTCCCTGATGCTGGCGGAGGTGGCGGCGCGCAACCTCTTCGGCCAATCCCTCCACGTCACGTGGGAGCTCAGCGCCTATGCGATGGCAGGCACCTTCTTCCTCGCCGCCGCCGCCACCATGCGCGAAGGGGAACATGTGCGCGTCGGCATCCTTCTGGAACTCCTGCCTGACAAAGCCGCGCGGGGCCTTGACCTTATCGTCACCATCTCGGCGATGATCATCGTCGCCTACATTGCCTATGCCGTCGGCGGGCTCACCGCACGATCCCTCGCAGGGGACGTGCGCTCGTGGAGCGGCTACCGCATTCCGCTTGCCATCCCCCAATCGGTGCTGGTGCTTGGGGCGGCCATCCTGGCGCTTCAGCTCCTGGCGCGGGCGCTGCGCCTGTTGGGCGGCTTTCCTGCCGACCGCAGGCCTGTGGGCGCCATCACGCCATGAGCATCCCTGCCCTTACCGTCATCGGCCTCGTCTTCGTGGTCCTTGCCTCCAGCCTTTGGGTTTCGGTGGGGCTGTTCGGGGTCTCCATCGCAGGGCTCAGCATTTTCCGCACGCTCCCCATCGACAAGGTGATGGCGCAGAACGTGTGGAACACGGTCACGAGCCCCGAACTCCTGTCGCTGCCCCTCTTCATCCTGATGGAGGAGATCTTGTTTCGCACCCGCCTGTCGGACCAGTTGTTGCGCGGTCTCACCCCTTGGGCGGCGATGCTCCCTGGGCGCCTGACCCACATCAACGTCCTTGCCTGCACGCTGTTTGCCACCGTGTCGGGTTCCTCCGCGGCGACCACTGCAACGGTCGGCCGCATCACCATGAGCGAGCTTCTGGCAAGGGGGTACAATCGCTCCCTCGTCATCGGCTCATTGGCGGGGGCGGGCACGCTCGGCTTTTTGATCCCGCCTTCCATCGTGATGATCATCTATGCGGTGCTGGCGGACGTGTCGCTCCTGCGCCTGTTCCTGGCGGGGATCGTTCCGGGCCTCATCATGGCGGGCGGGTTCATGGCCTATATCGCCATCCGCGCGGCCCTCAATCCTGACCTGATGCCTGAGGAGCGCACCCAGTATTCCTGGCGGGAGCGCATCGTGGCGCTGCGCCATCTGGCCCCCGTGGTGGGGCTGATGTCCCTTGTCCTCGGCTCCATGTATGGGGGCATTGCAAGCCCCACCGAAGCGGCGGCGATGGGGGTGTTCGGCGCCCTTCTCGTCAGCCTGTTGTCGGGGATGCTGACGGTCAAAACCCTTTCGGCCGCGTTTTTGAAGGCGGCGCGCACGTCAAGCATGATCGGCCTCATCGTTGCCGGTGCGAGCTTCCTGGCGCTCGGCATGGGCTACCTTGGCATTCCCCGGGCGATCGCCGGCGCCATTGCAGCGCTTGAATTGTCGCCTTTCATGCTGATCGTCCTTTTGGTGGCGTTTTACGTGCTCCTCGGCTTTGTGCTGGAGGGCCTTGCTGCGCTGGTCTTGACGCTGCCCATCACGCTCCCCCTTGTGACGGCGGCAGGCTTCGACCCCATCTGGTTCGGCGTTTTTGTTGTGGTGACCATCGAGACCGCGCAGATCACGCCGCCGGTGGGCTTTAACCTGTTCGTGATACAATCGCTGACAGGGGACGGGATCGGCAAGATTGCCAAGAATGCCCTCCCCTTCCTTGGGGTGATGATTGCCGTTGCGTTCCTGCTTGCGGTCTTCCCGCAGCTTGCCCTTTGGCTACCCGACCAGATTTCCTTCCGCTGACTGGCGAAAGAGGACCCATGAGCGAACCCGTGCGCATTGGCATCGATATTGGCGGCACCTTTACCGACGTCGCCTTGGAGAAAGGGTCCGCGCGCTTCACCACAAAGACGCTGACCACCCATACCGCACCGGAAGACGGCGTGCTGACGGGGCTGAAGACGGTCGTCGAAGAGGCAAATGTTGCCCCGTCGGAGGTGGCCCTCGTCATCCACGGGACGACGCTTGCCACCAACGCGCTGATTGAGCGCAAAGGGGCAAAGACGGCGCTTTTGACCACCGAAGGGTTCCGCGACGTCCTGCAGATCCGCGCCGAAGATCGGTTCGAGCAGTATGACCTCACCATCGAACCGCCCGAGCCCCTCGTCCCACGCGCCTTGAGGCTGCCTGTGGCCGAGCGGGTGGATGTGAGCGGCGCTGTCCGCCGGACGTTGGACGAGGCGGCCGTTGCCCGCGCTGCCGAACAGATGGAGGCGGCAGGGGTGGAAGCTGTGGCCGTCGGCTTCCTCCACTCCTACGCCGCCCCTGCCCACGAGGAGCGTGCGCGCGAAATCCTCGCCAAGCATCTGCCTGGCGTTGCCATCACTCTTTCGGGCGAGGTGGCGCCTGAAATGCGCGAGTACGAACGCTTTTCCACCGCCGTTGCCAACGCCTACGTCCAACCCCTGATGGCAGGCTATCTGGACCGTCTGGAGAAGCGGCTTGCGGAGGCTGGCGTCTCCTCCCCCCTCCTGTTGATGCTGTCGAGCGGCGGCCTCACGACGGTGGAGACAGCCAAGCGCTTCCCCGTACGCCTTGTGGAATCAGGCCCTGCCGGGGGTGCCGCTTTTGCCGCCGACATTGCCCGCAGGCATGGCCTCGACACGGTCCTGTCCTTCGATATGGGCGGCACCACCGCAAAGCTATGCCTTGTGGACCGTGCCACGCCGCGCACGAGCCGTGCGTTCGAGGTGGCGCGGGTCTGGCGTTTCCGCAAAGGGTCCGGCCTTCCCCTTCGCAT
>JBCDCF010000588.1:0-2999 GCA_039182345.1 Pseudomonadota bacterium | reverse complement strand
GCGCGGTTGTCCGCCTCGCCAATGTCCATGGGGGTGGCCGTGAGGCGCCAGGCATAGTCCAGCATCGCCCTTTGCTTCTTGGTCAGCTTGGCGGCGCGATAGTTCGCCACAAGGGTTTCGCCGAGGATCGGGTCGCCTGAGAGTTCACGCACGGCCGCGCCATGGGCGACGAGGCAGTAGTGGCAGCGGTTGGCGCTTGAGACGACAACGGCAATCATCTCCCGCTCAAGCTTCGACAGCTCCGAATCAGCCAGCATGAGGTCGTTGTAAAGGTCGGTGAAGCAACGCAGCTTCTTCTCGTTGAAGGCGTAGGCCAGAAGAACGTTGGGGACGAGGCCGAGCTTTTCTTCACATTTGGCAAAGTAGGCCTCCGTCTCCGGCGACAGCGGGCCTTGGGGCAATTCAAGGCTGATGATGGGCTCTTTCTTCGGCACGGCCGGCTCCTGTGGCACGGATGCGGACAAGGTCAGAGCCTTTTGCGCACCCTGGCGTGTGATTGAGGGCTGTGGGCGAGGGTGCCTCCGCGACCGCTCCAGCGCAACGCGTGCTGGCCCCGACCGCCCGATGGCGGCATAGTCCGCCCGCGGGGAGGACAAACACAATGCTCGAAGACTTCCAACACTCCAAAGACGGCAAACTGAACGCGCTTGCTGAAGAGGTGCAGACACGCCAGCCCAATGTGGGCTTTGCCACATTCGCCGAGCTTTTGTTCCGCCACGCCGCAGCGGAGGACCTTGCCCGCTACAGCGTCGACAATCTGATGAGCCTTGCCCAGGCCGCGTGGGATGCTTTGCAGCATCGCACCCCAGGGTCCCCGCGGGTGATGGTGGCTGACCCCAATGACGTGGGCGTCGTCGAGGCCGACAGCCACCACGCCATTTCCGTGGTGGAGGCGCTGAACGACGACAAGCCGTTCCTGTTCGGCTCCATCAAGAACGCGCTTCATGCCGACAACCACGAGATTCACCTTGTGGTCCACCCTGTCCTGTCGGTGGAGCGGGACCAGGATGGCAACCTGACAGGCTTTCACGGCGAGGCCCAGCACGGCGACGGCTACGCCCACGAGAGCTTCGTCCATGTCCACGTGGAACCCTTGGACGAGCCCAGCGAACGGGCCGCCCTTGCCGGCGACATCAGCGCCGTCATCGCCGATGTGGATGCGGCCACCGCCGACTGGCCTGCCATGCGCGACAAGCTGCGCCAATCCATCGACGCCTACCGCCACGACCCGCCCCCTGTGGATCCGGAAATCCTCGCTGAGTCCATCGCCTTCCTTGAGACCATCGAGCGGCGGGACTTCATCCTGACGGGCATGCGCGAATATCGCCTGGACGGCTCTGTGGACGATGGGGAACTCGTCGCCACCACTGAGAGGGGCCTCGGCATCCTGCGCGATCCTGACATCAAGGTTTTGCGCCGCGGACGCGAAATGGTGACGATGACGCCGGAGGTGCGCCAGTTCCTGAGGAACAGCGACCCTGTCTTCATCGCCAAAGCCAACGTGCAAAGCCGCATCCACCGCCGCGCGCACCTTGATTATGTGGGCGTCAAGCGCTTCCAGGACGGGCGCCTTGTGGGCGAGTTGCGCATCGTGGGCCTCTTCACTTCAGAGGCCTACACCCAGTCGGTGGAAGACATCCCGATGCTGCGCCGCAAGGTGGCACGGGTGATCAAACGCCTCGGCTTCGACCCCGACAGCCACTCTGGCAATGCCCTCGTCAACGTCCTTGAGACCTACCCGCGCGACGAACTGTTCCAGATCGACGAGGACCTTCTGGCCCGCTTCGCCCTTGCCATCCTGCAGCTGGACGAGCGGCCGCGGGTGAGGGTTTTGCCGCGGATCGACCCGTTCGACCGCTTCGTGTCCTTGATGATCTACGTGCCGCGCGACCGCTTTTCCACGGCGATCCGCGAGGCCATCGAAGGCTATATGGCCGCCACCTATGAGGGTCACGTCTCGGCCCGCTACATCACCATGCCCGAAGGGGTGCTGACGCGCCTTCACCTCATCATCGGCCGCCGAGCGGGCGAAACGCCGCGCCCCTCCGCAAGGGAGATGGAAGAGACCATCGGCGGGATGATCCGCACCTGGTCGGACGATCTTCTGGCCGCTGCCATTGCCGCCCCCAAGCTTGGCCTCGACCGCTTCAAGGTGGCCGAATGGTCTGCCTCGTTCTCAGAGAGCTACCGCGCCACCTACACCGCCGAGCGGGCGGTGCGCGACATCACCATCCTCGAGCGGATCGACAACGACACGCCCACCGCAATCCTCTTCTTCCGCCGCGAAGGGGATGCGCCCGACCGCTGCTCTTTGAAGATCTACCACAAGGATTCGCCCATCTTGTTGTCGGCGCGCGTGCCGATCCTTGAGAATATGGGCTTTGTGGTGGTCAACGAGCGCACGTTCAGGGTCAAGACACCCGGCGACGGCGTCGAAATCTACATCCACGACATGACCCTTGCCGCCGCAAGCGGGGCGGAACTGGACGTGCCGTCGGTGGGCGAAGCGCTCCAGTCCCTCTTCATTGCCGTTTGGGAAGGGATGGCGGAGAGCGACCGCTATAACGCGCTCGTCCTCAATGCCGGCCTTGGCTGGCGCGACATTGCGCTCCTGCGTGCCATCTCCCGCTATCTGCGCCAGACAGCCATCCCCTACGAGCAGGACCTGATGGCCGAGACGCTGAACCGCTACCCCAGTGTGGCGCGCGCGCTGTCGGACCTTTTTTACGAACGCTTCGACCCCGAACGCCCCGACGAAGGGCGCGAGGCGGCCCAGGAGGCGGTGGAAGCCACCATCACCGCCATCTGCGAGGAGATCACCAGCCTTGCGGACGACACCATCGTCCAGCGCTTCGAAAACCTCATCAAATCGGCGCTGCGCACCAACTTCTTCCAGCGCGAGGAGGATGGTTCGCTTCCCGACACCATCTCCTTCAAGCTGGACTCAGGCGCCATCATGAACCTGCCGCGGCCGGCGCCTTACAGGGAGATCTGGGTTT
>JBCDCF010000587.1:0-3002 GCA_039182345.1 Pseudomonadota bacterium | reverse complement strand
GCTGAACCCTGCAATGTCCTCCCAGATGGAGCCCGACGCGACGGTGGAACGGGACGGCCGTTCCTGGTGGGGCTGCGGCGCGTAGACCGGAGGCAGCGCATCAAGGTGGTGGCGAAGGTCGCCCGATGCGGTGAGGAAGGGGGGCTTGCGATACTCGTCCCCACAATCGCCAGGAATGGGGTCGGTCTTGGCGAAGGCGGCGTTCAAGACGGCCTCGTCGTCCTGATCGAGGGTGAAGGAGAAGAGCTTCAGGTTGTCCGCACGATGCTGGTTCTCCCCCGGCCTAATGCCGACGATGACGCCGGCCACCGCCTCGTGCTCAAGCACCCAGCGGGTGGCGACATTGGCTATGGACACGCCGTGCTTTTGCGCCACGTGGTGCGCGGCACTCAAAACCGCCTGGAAACCGTCCCACCCGCCGGCCGCATCGATAAAGCGGCGGTACTTCATGCGGCTCCAGTCGGCAATGGTGTCCGGCGCTGCCTTTCCCAGCCAACGCTCCGACAGGAAGCCGCCGCACAGCGTCCCATAGGCAAGGAGCTTCACGCCTTTTTCCTTGCACAGGGCCGACATGTCACCCGACGCGCGCCTGTCGATGAGGGAAAAGGGCACCTGGTTAGAGACGATGGGGATGCCTTCGGCCAGAGCCAGCGCCAGGTGGGCGGTGTCGAAATTGGTGACGCCGATCTCGCCAATCATCCCCTCGCGTTTCAGTTCGGCGAGTTCGTGCAAGGCATCGAGCCAGGCAGGATGCTCGAACGTCCACCAGTGGAACTGCAGGAGGTCGACGGTCGAAACGCCAAGCCTTTGGCAGCGCTCCTCGACCCCTTGGCGCACCACCTCTTTGGTCATGGGCCCAGGTTTCGGGCACCATTTGGTGAAGGCAAGGGGGCGACCGGGACCCTGGTGGCGCGCCAAAAGCGTGCCGGCAATCAACTCGGCACTGCCATAGTGGTCGGCCATGTCGAAGGTGGTGAAGCCGTCCTCCACGTAGGCGCCAAGGTGGTCGGCCGCCTCATTCAGGTCGAGGGCGGCGCCGTCCTTTTCCATGTCGGCCACCTGCCACAGACCGGTGAGGATCCGGCTGATGGTGAGGGTCGGCGTCAGGGCAAAGGTCTGTGGGGCGGCCATGGCAGGGTCCATCGGAGTGCGGATCGGGTGGTGGCGTGGTCGGTGAGCGTTGGCGAGGGGGCGGGTCGGCCGCCGCGCTCTCACCCTTGATCAAACCCTACCATGGCAGAGGGACAGGCGGCGATAAAGCTCAAGCCCCCTGTCACCCACAGGCCCTACCAGTAGGGCGAGCGCGGGGTGGTGGTGTCGCGCACCTCACCAATGCGCCGCAGCGTTGCGCCTGTGGTGTCATCGGGTAGGTCACCCAAAGGGGCAAAGCGAGCGGCTGCAATCTCACCCCTTTGGGGCTCCAGCGATCCGGTGTGGACGGGAACGCCTGAGAGGACGAACAGCGCCACATGATCGCGCGCACCAAGGGGCCTGTTGAGGTAAAGGCCGAACAGGGAGGGCGCACCGTCAAGCCTCAGCCCGGTCTCTTCCCTCACCTCGCGCAGGGAGGCCTCAGCGGCGGTTTCGCCAGCATCCACGCAGCCCCCTGGCATGTGCCAGCCGCTGGTATAGGTGTGGCGCACGAGGAGGATGTTGTCGTCCTCATCCACCACCATCAAGCGAACGCCAAGGGTGATGGGCGCGCGCCACAAGGCACCCAAGCGCCACAACAGCCGCGCCCGCCAGTCAGCCACCCCGGCGCAAGCCTGTGGACAGGGGCGAAGCATCAAACCAGCGCCACAGTGTGCGGCCATGAGGACGCCCGCGGAAGGCGGCCATGCACAACAGTGACACCCGGCCATCTTGCGTGGCAGCGCGGCGTCTGTGCACCCTCGCCGCCTTCAGGCGACCTTGCCACTCAGAGGACGGCACGCCGTGGCGCGATTCCATCTGGCTTTCCTTTCCGATCCCCATCTCGGCCCCGTTCCAAGACCATCGGCGCGGGCGCTCATGTCCAAGCGGGCGTTCGGTTACATCAATTGGCTGCGCAACAGGCGGGCGGCGCTTGGTTCCAATGTGCTGCAACGCATTGTGGACGACATCAAGACCCAAGCGCCCGACCACATCGCGGTCACAGGCGATCTCGTCAACATTGCCTTACCGGAGGAATTTGACGCCGCCGCGGCATGGCTTGAAACCCTTGGCCCACCAGAGGACGTCACCGTCGTCCCAGGCAACCACGATGCTTATGTGCGTGGCGGACTTGAGAACGCGTTGGCGGCCTGGGGTCCTTACATGGCAAGCGACACGGGACCCCAGACCTTTCCCATCGTGCGGCGGCGCAACGGCATTGTGCTCCTTGGCGTCTCCACGGCCGTGGCAACGCCCCCTTTGTGGGCGACAGGCAAGGTGGGTGGGCGACAAAGGGACGCCCTCGGCCACGCCCTCGACAAACATGACGACGCCTTCAAGGTGGTGTTGATCCATCATCCGCCCGATGCGGGCCTGTCGCCAGGCCGCCGCCGGCTGGTGGACCATGCGGCCGTCCGCCAGGTGCTGTCAGATGGCTGCGCCGACCTAGTGCTGCACGGCCACAATCACGAGCCGAGCATCAGGTGGCTGCCCACAGCGCACGCGGATGCGGCCGTGATCGGCACCCCGTCGGCCTCTTCGGACGGATCCAAGCACGCTTTGGCAAGCTACGGGCTCATCGAACTCAACAGTCAGACCGGTCACGCCCATCTCACCCGCCGCGGCCTCACGGAGCCGGACGGCAGGGTGCGCGTGCTTGAGGGCATCGACCTTGTGAGCGCGCGGGCGGCGAACCACTGAGCCCCAGCCGACGCGCACCTGCCCCAACGCCCGTCCCCGTCGACAATCGCCGCCAACGTCGCTACGTCCCCGTACGAACCTTTAAAATCAGAGTGCGGCAGCGATGAGCGGCGTCAACGACATTCGGGCAAAGTTCCTGGACTACTTTCAAAAGGAAGGCCACGAGGTTG
>JBCDCF010000586.1:0-3007 GCA_039182345.1 Pseudomonadota bacterium | reverse complement strand
CGGGCGCGCCGCCTGCGCCACCCGCGCCAGATGCTGATCGACTCGGTGACCCATGAACTCAAAACGCCGCTCGCCTCCATCCTGCTGAACGTGCAGACAATTCTGCGCCGGGATCCAGGCACGGAAACGCGCGAAGAGCTGCTGCGCGACTGCGTGGATGATATCCATCGCCTGGAAGAGCAGCTGAACAACATCCTGCTCTCCAGCCGCCTGGGCCGGCAGCGCAAGCGCGGCTGCAATGATGGCGCTGGCAAGCCATGCGCCGGCCTTGTGAGTGATTGTCATGATCGACCCTCCCTGTGTGCCAATCGGGTTTTGTTGGGCCGGTCGTGTCGCCGCCCTTCTTTCGGTTAGGACCGAGAAGGGTGGGACCTGTCAAGGGTCAGGGCGCCGCGGGGGGCCGGCCGCGGCGGGCGTGGCAGTGCAGGGGCTTCGCGCATCGCCATTATGTTGACATCAACCTAATGCACCGTCACTCTCGCCACCACACCGCAGGCAAGACGGGGACAGACGATGGCGCGCTCAACCAAGCTCCTGGTCGGCACCAAGAAGGGACTCTTCATTCTCACCAAGGATGGCGATGGCGAGTGGACGGTGGACGGCCCCCACTTCGCGCTCGCCCCCGTCAACCACGCGGTGATGGAGCCTGACACGGGCGTCATCTATGCCGCCGGTGGGGGAGAGTGGTCGGGCCCCGTAGTGTGGCGTTCCGACGATGGCGGCGCGTCGTGGACCCATTCCTCGGAGGGGTTCAGCTATGGCGAGGATGCCGAAGACGGTGTGCGCAGCGTGTGGAGCCTTGCGTTCGCCGGCGGCAAACTTCTCGCCGGCGTCCAACCCGCGGGCCTGTTTCAGAGCGAGGATGGCGGGCGCACCTTCACCCACCTTGAAGGTCTGCGCGACCACCCTTCGCGCACGAACTGGTTTCCCGGCGGGGCGGGCCTCATCCTCCACCACATTCTCGTCCACCCCAGCGATGGCAACCGTTTGTGGATCGGCATTTCCGCCGCGGGTGTCTTTGCCAGCGATGATGGCGGCACCACGTGGGAGCCACGCAACACAGGCACCCGGATGGACTATGCGCCCCCCGAAGAGCGCTATGCCCCTGTGGGCCAGTGCGTCCATTCGCTGGTGATGGCCGCTGGCACACCTGACAGGCTCTACCAGCAAAACCATTGTGGGATGTACCGGAGCGATGACAGCGGCCACACCTGGCACAGCATCGAAGAGGGGCTGCCCTCAAGCTTCGGCTTCCCCGCAGCCGCCCACCCCCACGACCCCGAAACGCTCTACCTCTTTCCCCTCAACGGCGATGCGGACGGGCGCTATGCCCCCGACGGGAAAGCTGCCGTCTGGCGCACGCGCGATGGCGGTCACACCTGGACCGCCTTGCGGGACGGCTTGCCCCAAAACAGCGCCTTCATCACGGTTCTGCGCCAAGCGATGGCCACCGATCGCGCCAACCCCGCGGGGAGCTATTTCGGCACCACCTCGGGCAGCGTTTTTGCCAGCCATGATGAGGGCGAGCACTGGACCCCCATCGCCGCACACCTTCCCACCATCACGTCCGTGGAAGTGGCGTCCCGCCAGCCCTGACCCCCCGCCTCAACACGCCGCGACCGGGCCCGCGTGGCGGCGCCCGCACCCGTCGCTGCGGGTTGACAGGCGGCGATTCTTCGGAAAAATTTCCACCAACGAAAAAAATTTCACCTCTGACGGTGGGAGGCAAGGGTGGCGGAACGGCAGCGCGGAGCGTCCGATACGGACCTTCTGGCCCGAGCGGCCTGGCTGCATTTCGTCGGCGGTTTGACCCAGAGCGAGGTGGCCAAGCGCCTGGACGTGCCCACCACCCGCGCCCATCGCTATATCGCCCGTGCCCAGAACGAAGGTCTCGTGCGCATCTTTGTGGATGTGGCCGCGACCGATTGCGTGGCCTTGGAAGCCGACCTCATGCGCACCTACGGCCTTGCCATGTGCCGTGTGGCGATGGATGTGCCTGAAGCGGGCCCCATGCCGCTGCGCACGCTGAGCGCTGTGGGCGCCACCTGGTTGATGCAGGTGATTGCCGCGCGCGCCCACCCTGTGATCGGGGTGGGGATCGGCCGCACCATCGCCGCCTCTGTGGAGGCCATGGGCCGCACCAGCGCGGAAGGGGTGCGTTTCGTCTCGCTGCTGGGCGGTCTGACGCGCTCGGGCGCCGCGAACCCCTATGATGTCATCCACCGCCTGGCCCAGAAGACAGGGGCAGAGGCCTACCTCATGCCAACGCCTCTGTTTGCCGACACTGCCGCCGATAAGGCCGTCATGGTGGGCCAGGCGGCCCTTGCGGTCACCATGGGTCTCATCAAGGACGCCTCATTGATGGTGTTGGGGATCGGCAACCTCGATGCGGAAAACTCCGCCCCTGCCCAGATGCTTGATGCGACCGGCGAACTGGACGCGTTGCGGGCCCGCGGGGCGCGCGCGGAAATCCTTGGCCAGTTCTTGGACGGTGAGGGCAGAATTGTTCCCGCCCCCCATGACGGGCGTGTGATGGCGCTGCCGCTGGAGGCTTTGACCGGCCGCGAGGCTGTGGCCATCGCAGGCGGTGCGGCCAAGACGGAGGCCATCGAGGCGGCCCTCAAAAGCGGCCTTCTCACAGGACTGATCATCGACGAGGCGACCGCTCGCCGTCTTGTCGAACGACGCCGCGCCCGCCCGGCGACCGCGGCTTGAGAAAGACGAGCGACAGGAGAGAGGAAACGCCATGTACGATAAAGAGAAGGGCCTCATCGACGCCTTCCTAAGGGGGCAGATGAGCCGTCGGAGCCTTGTGCGCGGGCTTGGTGCCCTCGGCCTGACGGCAGGTGCGGCAGGCACCATGCTGAATGCGGCGGCCACCCGCGCCCTTGCCGCCGACTTCGACTGGACCAAGCACGCCGGGACGGGGATCAAGCTTCTCCTCAACAAGCATCCCTACACCGATGCGATGATCGCCAACCTCGACAACTTCAAGACCTTGTCGGGG
>JBCDCF010000585.1:0-3012 GCA_039182345.1 Pseudomonadota bacterium | reverse complement strand
AGGCCGCACGGGGCAACCGGGCGGATCGAAACTCAACGGGTCGTGAAATAGAGCGCAGTCATGGCAATGACGATGGCCACGGCCTGCAAGACCACACGCATGCGCATCAAGGACTGAGAGCGGTTGGGCGAGCCGCCCTTCATCATGTTCCAAAGGCCCATGAGAAGGACGATCGCGACCGCGGCAAGGGCGATGGCGGTGATGATGGTGAAGAGGTCGGACATGGTTCTTTCTTTCTCTCCCAGCCTGAGGGCCGGTCGGACGAAACGCCCGCGTCAGCCGCGCGGGGCATCAGTTGGGGCGCCGGTCTTGCAACTGTAGCACGGCAAAGGGCAAGGGTTGCGCGCCAGAATCTGGCCTCAGACGGCCTCGCCGCGCATCAGATGCGGCACATCGCCCTCAACGCCTGCGGCCTCTCGGATGAAGAGGGCTTTCAAGTCCTCATCGCGGTTGACCAGGCCGAGGCCGATGCTGCGGATCGAGCGAACAAGGTCCGATCGGCGTGAAAACAACGTGTTGAGCCCATCGGTGACGAACGCCATTTGCGTCGTATCGGCCCTGCGCCAACGCTCATAGCGGGGAAGGGCGAGGGCAAGGTCTTCGCCGTGGCGATCGGCCTCGGTCAAAACCTCCGCCAGGGCCGCCACATCGCGGAAGCCAAGGTTGAGGCCCTGGCCTGCCAAAGGGTGGATGACGTGGGCGGCATCCCCTGCAAGGACGAGCCTGCCGTCGACCCAGCGCCGGGCGAGAAGCCCTTTCAAAGGGTACACTTGCAAGCCGCCTTCCACGCACAAACGGCCCAGCCTGAGACCGAACACACGTTCAATCTCCAAGGAGGCGAGTTCGGCGTCCATGTCGCCCAGCGCCTTTGCGAAGGACGGGCGCTCGGACCAGGCGAGGGAGGATTGGTCGCCCACGAGGGGGAGCATCGCCATGGCGCCGTTGGGCAGGAAATGCTGTGTGGCATAGCCGTTGTGCGGCTCGCTGTGGCTGACGGTGCCCGTGATGACGGACTGGTGAAAATCCTTCTCCACCGTCGGAATGCCTGCAATGCGGCGCAGCACCGACTGGCGCCCGTCGGCCGCCACCAGAACGTCGGCCACCTCCTTGCTGCCGTCGGACAGTTCGGCGGTGATGTGGCCGTGATGGTCCTCAAAGAACACGACTTTGCGGCTGTCTTCCGCAATGCCGAGCTGCGCGCACCGGTCCACCAATGCGGCGTGCATGACGTGGTTGGGCACGAGGTGGGCGAAGGCGTTGGCGCCGTGCTCGCCTTCAAAGTTCAACACCTCCGGCCTGACCACGTCCTCGCTGGCGCTGTCGGTGATGTGGAGGCCGTAAACGGGTTGGGCGGCCTCGGCCATCATCGGCCAGGCACCGATGCGCGACAGCATTCGCCGGGCCGATGCTGAGATTGTGCTTGAGCGTTTGTCGCTCGGCATCGGGCCGCCGGCGTAAAGGACCACGTCGAGGTGGGACTGGGTTTTCAGCGCGATGGCAAGGCTCCGCCCCACAAAGCCTCCGCCGGCAATGGCCACTGTGCGCTGCATCGTCCCTCCTCCCAAACCAACGGCGGCCGACGATCGGCCGCCTGCACACCAAGGGTGCGCGCCTGCCATGCGTTGCGCCGTACCGACAGATCATGACACGGTCGGACCATCGCCCACCTGTCTCGAGCCTGCCATGCGTCCTGCCGTCGCCGAACTGTTGTCCACCCTCGATCTGGAACCTTTGGAACGCAACCTTTTCCGTGGCCGTAGCCCTCAGGTGGGTTGGCAAAGGGTGTTTGGCGGCCAGGTGATCGGCCAAGCGCTTGTGGCATCCAACAGGACGGTGGAGGACAGGCCCGCCCACTCCCTTCACGGCTATTTCCTGCGGCCCGGCGACCCTGCCGTCCCCATCATCTACGAGGTGGACAGGATCCGCGATGGACGAAGCTTCACCACCCGGCGGGTGAAAGCGATCCAGCACGGCGAGCCGATTTTTTCCATGAGCGCATCCTACCACAGGGTGGAGGAGGGCCTGTCCCACGCCATGGACGCGCCTGATGTGCCGCGGCCGGAGGACCTGCCGGACGAAGATGCACTGAAAGAACTGATGATTGCCAATGCGCCCGAAAACGTACGCCGTTACTTCGAGCGGGAGCGACCCATTGAATTGCGGCCGGTGGATCTTCGCCATTACTTGTCGTCAGAGCCGTTGGAACCGCAGCAATACGTTTGGCTGCGGGCGACGGACCGGTTGCCCGACGACCCTCTCGTCCACCAGGCCGTGCTTGCCTACCTGTCGGATATGACGCTGTTCGACACCGCGTTGTTTCCCCACGGAACGTCTGTCTTTAACCGCACCATGCAGGTGGCAAGCCTTGACCATGCCATGTGGTTCCACAGACCATTCCGTGCCGATGACTGGCTGCTCTATGCGCAAGATTCCCCTTCGAGCAATGGGTCGCGTGGGTTTACGCGGGGGTTGATCTTCAACCACGCCGGCGACCTTGTGGCATCGGCCACCCAAGAGGGTCTGATGCGTGTGCGCACGCGGTAGTGAGGGGCGTTGGTCCACCCGCGCCACACTCCTATCCAACTTTGATGGCGCTGCGCTGACGTTGCAGGGTTAGGGGACAAGGACCGCGGCACCGTCGAAGCGACCATGGCGAAGGTCATCAAGGGCAGCATTGGCCTCTGCGAGGGGATAGCGTGTGACGTGGACATCAGGCGCCTTGTGGCGGATGGCGGCCATGAAGTCTGCTCCGTCCTTGCGGGTGAGATTGGCCACGGACACCACCTCACGCTCGCCCCAAAGATCGGCGTACGGGAAGGTGGGAATGTCGCTCATGTGGATGCCGGCGCACACCACTTTGCCGCCTTTTCTCACGTGCTTGAGGGCCTGGGGCACCAAGGCGCCGACAGGGGCAAAGAGGATGGCTGCATCAAGGGTTTCTGGGGGGGGATGCGGTGGAAGGACCTGCCCACGCAGCGCCCAATTCCAGGGCGAAGGCTTGTGATTGGGTGT
>JBCDCF010000584.1:0-3022 GCA_039182345.1 Pseudomonadota bacterium | reverse complement strand
AGGCTCGGTCAGCCGATGGTGATCTCGAACCTGTCGTCGAAGGCCACATGGTCCTTGATGTCTGCCATCTCGTCGTAAGGCGCTTCGTAGGACCAGGCACCGTTCCCCACCTCGGTGCCATCTGCCACGACGTTGAAATAGACCGTGTCGCCTTTGAAAGGGCAGTGGGTGGTCTTGTCGGTCTTCGCCAAGGTGGCGGTCACATCGCCGCGAGGGATGTAGGCGCGGGTGGGATAACCATCCTCGCGCAAGAGAACCGCGGTTGTTGTCATGGCGATCAAGGTGTCGCCGTGGCGCACGGTGACGGCGTCCGGCCCTGTGTCGAGGAGGATTTTGTGGTTGGGGTGCTTAGCAAAGCCTGGTGCCGGGTTGGCCATCGTCGGTTCTCCTCACGTCCTGCGGGGCCTTCATGGGTGTGGGGGATGTGTGGCGCGCGCACGTTCGCGTAAAGCGCAGTTGCTGGGTTGGGGGCTAGGCCTTATGTCCTTTGTGATGACTTCGCGGCGGCTTTGAACCGCCTGGGGAGAGAGAACCATGTTCATCCAGACAGAACCGACGCCCAACCCCGAAACGCTGAAATTTCTGCCGGGTCAGACCGTGCTTGAAAGCGGCATGGTGGACTTTCGCGCCGAGGACGAGGCCGCAGGCTCGCCCTTGGCCCAGCGCATCTTTGCCGTCGATGGCGTGACCGGTGTGTTCCTCGGCTACGATTTCGTCTCCGTCACCCGCGACGGGACCCCTTGGGAGCACCTGAAGCCCGCCATCCTCGGCGCCATCATGGAGCACTACCTGTCAGGCGACCCCGTGATCGAGGGCGAGGCGGCGGACGTTGAGCCCGTTGCCGAGGAAGACTTCGACCAGAAGGACGCCCACACCGTCGCGATGATCAAGGAAATCCTCGACGAGCGTGTGCGCCCAGCCGTTGCCGGCGATGGCGGGGACATCATCTTCCGCTCCTACCGCGACGGGATCGTTCATCTCGCCATGCGCGGGGCGTGCGCAGGCTGCCCCTCCTCCACCATGACGCTGCAGATGGGCATCCAAAACCTTCTGAGGCACTTCATTCCCGAGGTGCAGGAGGTTCGTCCTGTCGCCTAGGATGCGCCTTTAGCCATGGTGATCCTGGCGCTCGACACCGCGCTCGACCACGTCCAGGCGGCTGTGGTTTCGTGCGGTCGAACGCCAGAACTCCTGGGCGAGGCTGTGCGGCCCGCCAAAGGCGACACGGAGGCGATTGCAACCCTTGCGGACGAGGCGCTCGCCTCAGCAAACCTCTCCTACGACGCCGTTGAGAGCGTTGCGGTGACCATCGGCCCGGGCTCCTTCACAGGGGTGCGGGTGGGGATTGCCTTTGCCAAAGGGGTGGCGATGGCAAAGGCCATTCCCGTGGTCGGCGTCGGCACGCTCGATGCCCTTGGCCACACAGGGCCCTTGCCGGCGATGGCGGTTGTGGATGCCAGGCACGGTCACGTTTTTGCCGCCCTTGTGGGCGAGGACGGCACGGTGACGGGACACGGCAAACACACCGCGGCAGAGGTTGCCCTGTGGGCGCAGCGTGAGGGCGCTGGCATGGTCGGCCCAGCCTCGGCCATTGCGGCGGTGGGCGACGGGCGTGTTGTGGAGCGGATTGGCGGCGCCGTCATTGCGGACCTTGCCAGGCGCCATCCAGCCGTTCCCCCCCGCGCACTTTATCTGTCCCATGTTGATGCATTGCCCCAGCGCCACAAAGCGCTGGCGAGGGCGTGAGTGCAATGACCAACTTTTTCAACGACATCTACGACATGGCCCGCTCGCCTCTGACGGCCAGCTGGCTGACCGCCCCGCGGATTGTCGACGAGGTCCGCCCCGCCGACTTCGACCACCTTGAAGACATTCACGCCGCAGCCTTCATCGCCCCCTGGTCGGCCGACGAACAGGCCGCTCTGGCCGAGCACCCCGGCGTCAAGACCTTCGTTGCCCGCCGCGGGTCCATGACCTCAAGCCGCAAGCCCATAGGCTTCATCACCACACGCGTTGCCGCTGACGAAGGGGAGATCTTGACCATGGCGGTCCTCCCCCGCCACCGCCGCGCCGGTGTCGGCAGGCTGCTCCTGGACGCTGCCATCCGCCACCTTTATGCCGAGCGCGTCACCACAGTGTTCCTGGAAGTGGACCCTTCCAACGAAGCGGCCCTCACCTTGTACCGCCGCGCGGGCTTCAAGACGGTGGGCGAGCGCAAGGACTATTATGAGACCGCCGAGGGCAGCGGACGCCAGAAGGCGCTGACCATGGCATTGGCGCTCAACCAGCCTGTGGCGTTCGTCCGGTAGCCGCTGTTCTGACATGGGATCTGGCTGAAAGGCTGCCGGGGCCGGGCCAAACCCCCGCCGTTTCCAGTCCGCCGCGGCACAATGCTCGCCTCACGGCGCGCTTTGCTCTCCTAAGAACTTCCGTGCGGCACGATGGGTCCAGTTTTTGTGGCCCCAAGGGACGCATGGTTGTGGCAGTGAGTGGGGGATGGGGCCGTCCCGGTGGCATTAGACCCGTGGAGACGCTTGCCAAACGGCGTCTTTGCCGCATTGTGAAAACTCGCGCGCGATGTTGCCGGCCTTACTGTGCCGGCGGCAGATGGAAAGGGTGGACGTGGCGACAATCAGAGCCGTCTTCGTCATCGTCGGGCTGACGCTTTTGTCCCTGGCGCTGATCCCTTTGCAGTTGATCGCGCTGGGGCTGAAGCGGCGCAAGATGGCGCGCACCCTGCCGCTCCTCTGGCTCAGGGCCGCAACGCGCCTCATCGGCATTCGCATCCATCAGCACGGAACGCCCTCGTCCGACAGGCCCCTTCTTGTGGTGGCCAACCATGTGTCCTGGCTCGACATCACCGTCCTCGGGGCGCTGATGCCGCTCTCCTTCATCGCCAAGTCCGAGGTGGCGACGTGGCCGGTGTTCGGCCTTTTTGCCAAGCTGCAACGCTCCGTCTTCGTTGAGCGGGAGCGGCGGGCCCAGACGGGCCATGTGGCAAAGACCATTGCGGACCGTCTGT
>JBCDCF010000583.1:0-3027 GCA_039182345.1 Pseudomonadota bacterium | reverse complement strand
CGATTGCCCTCACCAACGCGGATCCCTGGCGCAACGCCTGCGGCAAGGCAGGCACGGCCCTGACGCTCCGCCTCGGCAATGCCGAAGGGCCCATGCTCGCAGTCGATGATGGCAAAGTCGAAGCCCGCAGCGCCGATGATGTCGGTGATCTCGGGCGCGGCAATCTGGTTCCATGTGCCGATCAGCGGGCCGCCCTCGCGCAACAGGGACGCAAGGGATTTCACGATGCGCCGCCGCTGCCCAAGACGGCAGTGCATTTGATCTCCACCAACAGGCCCGGCATGGAAAAGCCTTTGACGGCAAAGCCGGTCCACGTGGGGTAAGCGTTGACGAAGAAGCGATCCTTCACGGCCATGAAGAGTTTAAGATCTGCCATGGAGTCCACGAACCAGGTCTCCAGCTCCACCACATCGTCGAAGGTGGCGCCTGCCGCATCCAGCACCTTCTTCACGTTCATGAAGGCTTGGACGAACTGGGCTTCGGCGCCTTCGACAATGGCAAGGTTTTCGTCCCGCCCCACCTGGCCTGAGATGTAAAGGGTGTCGCCCACCAAGATGCCGGGGGCGTAGTGGAAGGTGTCGTAAACGGCTTGCAGACCGTCGGGGATGATGACCTTTCGCTCAGTGGACATAAAGAACCTTTCGGCAGGCCGCGGCGATGGTGCGGGCGGAGGGCATGTATTCGCGCTCGAGGCGATCGTTGTAGGGAACGGGCATGTCGGGCGCGCCGACCCGTGCCACCGGCGCATCCAGATGGTCGAACGCCGCATCCATGATGCTGGCGGCAATCTCCGCCCCAAAGCCGCCGAAGACAGGCGCTTCGTGCACCACAACGGCGCGGTTGGTGGTCTTGATGCTGTCGATGATGGTGCCAAGGTCGAAGGGGCGGATGGTTCTGGGGTCGATCACCGTCGCCTCGATCCCCTCGCGCGCCAGACGGTCGGCGGCCTGAAGGGCGCGCTCCACCATCGCCATGGTGGCAATGATGGTGACGTCCTTGCCCTCCCGGCACACCCGCGCCGTGCCGGGGGCGATGGCGTAGGTCATCTCCGGCACGGTTTGCGCATCGCCAAGGTAAAGGAGCTTGTGCTCCAGAAAGACCACGGGGTTGTCGGAGCGGATGGCGGCGGCCATCAGTCCCTTGGCATCGTAGGCTGAGGCGGGGGCGTAGACCTCAAGGCCTGGCACATTGGCAAACAGGGCCTCCAGCGACTGGCCGTGTTGTGCAGCAAGGCGGATGCCCGCCCCCTGAGGTCCACGGAAGACGATGGGCACCGTCGCCGCCCCACCCAGCATAAACCGGGCTTTTGCGGCCTGGTTGACGATCCCGTCCATCATCAAGGACACGAAGTCGAACAGCTGGATCTCGCAGATGGGCCGATAGCCTGAAAGGGCTGCCCCCACGCCGCACCCTGCAATGGCCCCTTCGCTGATGGGCGTGTCGCGCACCCGTTCGGGCCCGAAGGCGTCCATCAGCCCGCGGGTGAGGCCGAAGATGCCGCCGATGGCACCAACGTCCTCGCCGATGACGATGACCTTGTCATCGCGGGCCATCTCAAGGTGGATCGCCTCGGTGATGGCTTCGGCGTAGGTGAGGGTGCGCGTGCCCTCAGGCGGCTCTTCGCCCGGCTGGACCGTGGCGGGGGCCATGACCTTTTGTGCAGCGACGGCGAGGGTGGGTTCGGCCGCTGCCCGCGCCGCCTCGATGGCCTCTTCCACCGTCTTCGCCGTTGCTTCGGCAATGGCCCCAACGTCCTCGGCGCTAAGGGCACCTGCGGCAATGGCCGTTTGGTTGAGGCGCACCAAAGGGTCGGCGGTCTGCCATTGGGCAAGCTCCTCGCCGCCGCGATAGGCAGGGAGGTTGGCGCGCATGGAGTGGTCGTCCCACCGGTACGTCATCGCCTCGATGAGGGTGGGGCCGTCGCCCTCCCGCGCGCGCAACACAGCGCGCGACATGACGGTGTGGACGGCGGGCGCATCGTTGCCGTCCACACGTTCGCCGGGGATCCCGTAGGCCTCGGCGCGACGGTGAATGCCAGGGCCCGCCGTCACCTGATGGGTGGGGGTGGACAGGCCGTACTGATTGTTTTCGCAAAAGAGGATGAGGGGGAGCCGCCAGACGGCGGCAAGGTTCATGGCCTCATGAAAAATGCCCTCGTTGGCGGCACCATCGCCGAAAAAGGCGACGGCAACGGCCCCCTCGCCGTTCAGTTTGGCGGCAAGCGCGGCACCTGTGCCAAGGCCCATGCCGGCGCCCACAATGCCGTTGGCGCCCAAGATGCCCCTTGAGAGGTCGGCAATGTGCATGGAGCCGCCAAGCCCGCCGCAATTGCCGGTTTCGCGGCCGAACAGTTCGCCGAACATTTGGACAATGTCGGCCCCTTTGGCGATGGTGTGACCGTGCCCCCTATGGTGGGTCAGCACCAAATCCTGCCGCTGAAGGGCTTTGCAGGCCCCCACTGCGATCGCCTCCTGCCCCACGGAGGAGTGGGCGGTGCCTTTGATCTCACCTGCGAGAAACAGCTCCTTCGTGCGCGTCTCGAACCGGCGGATGAGGTGCATCTGGCGGACCATCGCCTCAAGGTCGGCAGGCGACAGCGTGTTGCTGGGGGCAGCCGGCAAGCCTTGGAGGGCGGGGGGCAGGCTCAGGTCAGCCATAAACGAGCCTCGGCAGCCAAAGGGCGATCTGCGGGAAGGAGGCCACAAGCGCCAGCGCCACCACCTGCAAGGCGATGAACGGCCACTGTGCGGCGAAGATGGTGGACAGGGTCACCTCCGGCGGCGCGACGCCTTTCAAGTAAAAGCAGGCCGGGCCGAAGGGGGGAGTCAGATACGCAATCTGCATGGACAGGTTGAAGATGATGCCGAACCATATGGGGTCGTAGCCAAGCCCTGCGAGGACGGGCAGGAACACAGGCATCGTCAAGAACAAGATGCCGATCCAGTCCATGAAGAAGCCAAGGGCGATGAAGGCGGCAATCATCACCAGTAAGATGATGGTGGGGTCTGTGGAAATTCCCGACAGCGT
>JBCDCF010000582.1:0-3043 GCA_039182345.1 Pseudomonadota bacterium | reverse complement strand
GACAAGTCGATTGTGGCGGTGACGCGCGCGGCTTCAGCATTGGTGGAGGGGATGAACACGCCGCCAGCCGTAGCCAGCGCAAAGACGCAAGCAGCAATAAATAGTCGCATGATGAGCGCTCCGTATTGACGTCTTCAGGACGATGCCGACTCGCCGCGTCCGTCGCGACCATCATCGCCCCAAAGCTGCCCAATTGCCAAAATCAAAATAGTCATCAAAACAAGATCGTAGATGCAATGTGGCATCTATGCATCAAATTCACGGATGTAAAGGTGCCTCAAACAAAACGTTTCTACAATTCCTCAAAACTACAGTGAACATTGTGTCGCAGTGTTCACGGGCCTGTGAACACGCAGGCGCAACTCAGCGGCCACAGCGTCAACTGCCGGCCTCCACAGCGGTGCGAATCAACCGATGCGCCTGGGGGGCATTCCAGGACGCATATCCGTGGACGACCCCTGCAACACAGCCATCGGGTCCCAGAAGGAGTGTGGTGGGCATGCCTTGCGCCAACCCTGCCGCGCGCAGGGAGTTGAACAGGGTGAGGGTGGGCTCGCGGTGATAGTCCAGCACGTCAGCGCCGGTTTCGGTCAGAAAGTTTTCAGGCTTGTTGGCATCGCGGTTGTCGATGGAAACGGCGACAACGGCAAAGTCGGGGCTGGAGAATGCGGTATGGAGGGCGGCAAGCTCAGGCATCTCCACCCGGCAAGGGGCGCACCAGGTGGCCCAAAGGTTCAACAGCGTCGTGCGGCCCTTGAGGTCGGCGATGGTGCGGGCCGCCTCGTCCCGCCCGTCGAAGGGCAGGTTGGTGATGTCCACAGGGTCCACGGTGGTGAAGGCGGCCATCGCCCCTTCCGCCAGAGGGGCGACGGCGGTCTGGATCTCACCGGCGGCGTGGCATTGCCCGGCGCCGGACATGGCCTTAAAGACGTCCGGTCGCGCGGTGAACACCACGGCTGCGGCAAAGACGGCCAACAGCAACAGACCCATCCCACCGAAAGTGAGCCAACGATGCCGCGCCACGGTGTCCTCCTTCATTCCGCCAAGGTGCGCCCATGAGCGATGATGCCACCAGCGCAGGCAACGCCCTTTGGGGCAGCCGTTTCGGCTCAGGCCCAGGCGCCATCATGGAGGAAATCAACGCTTCCATTGATGTGGACAAGGCGTTGGCCGATCAAGATATCGCGGGGTCCCTTGCGCTTGTGGCGATGCTGGCTGAAACCGGCATCGTGTCGCAGGCGGACGCCGAGGCCATTTCAGGCGGCCTTCGCACCATCCAAAAGGAGATCGCCGAGGGGACGTTCCCGTTCTCGCGCGCCCTTGAAGACATCCACATGAACATCGAAGCGCGGCTGAAGGCGTTGATCGGCGAGCCTGCGGGCCGCCTTCACACCGCCCGCTCGCGCAACGACCAGGTGGCGACGGACTTCAAGCTGTGGGTTCGCGATGCGCTCAAAGGGCTCGACGGTGAGCTTGCCGAACTCCAGCGCGCCTTCGTGGAGCGTGCGGAGGAGCACGCGGCAACGGTGATGCCAGGCTTCACCCACCTTCAATCGGCCCAGCCCGTCACCTTCGGCCACCACTGTCTTGCCTATGTGGAGATGCTGGGGCGCGACCGCGGGCGCATGAGCGATGCCGTGCGCCGCCTCAACGAATCTCCTTTGGGGGCGGCTGCCCTTGCCGGCACAGCCTTTCCCATCGACAGGAACATGACGGCGGCAGCGCTGGGGTTCGACGGCCCGGCCCGCAATTCTCTCGACGCTGTGTCCTCGCGCGACTTTGCGCTGGAGGCGCTGTCGGCGGCGGCCATTTGCGCCACCCACCTGTCGCGCTTTGCCGAGGAGGTGGTGGTGTGGTGCTCGGCGCCGTTCGGCTTCATCTCTTTGTCGGACGGGTTCACCACCGGCTCGTCCATCATGCCGCAAAAGCGCAATCCTGATGCGGCCGAGCTGGTGCGCGCCAAGGTGGGGCGGATCGTTGGGGCGTTGAACGCGCTCCTCATCGTCATGAAGGGGGTGCCGCTCACCTACTCAAAGGACATGCAGGAGGACAAACCGCCTCTGTTCGATGCCCTGCCGGCGCTCTCCTTGTGCATCCGCGCCACCACCGGCATGGTGCGCGACCTCACGGTGAACGAGGCCGCCATGCTCGCCCTTGCCGCCAAAGGCCACACCACCGCCACCGACCTTGCCGACTGGCTGGTGCGGGTGGTGGGGCTTCCTTTCCGCAATGCCCACCACATCACTGGCGAGGCGGTGAAGGCCGCTGAACGCGCCGGCAAGGAGGTGGGCGAGATGAGCCTTGCCGAGCTTCAGGCGGTGGACGAACGCATCACCGAGGACGCGCTCTCCTTCCTCACGGTGGAGCGGTCCGTGGCAAGCCGGATGAGCCTTGGCGGCACGGCGCCTGCACGGGTGCGCGAGGAGGCGGCCCGCTGGCGCGCCTTCCTTTGGGCCATCCCGTGAGCTGGCGTCTTGCAGGCATTGTGGGGGTGGCCGTTGCTGTGGCTCTCACGGCCGGCGCGTGCGGCAGGCGGGCAACGCCCGAGCGCCCCGCCTCGGCCGAATCGATGCCCCGCGCCCCTGTGGACGTGACCGACCCTGAAGGGCAAGACGCGCCCGACCGCACGTTCATCCTCGACCCGCTGCTCCAATAGCGGTTCACCCATTCGCTGCCCGCCGTGATGCCACCCCACAGCGTGTCGCCAGGCCCTTCGCGGCCGGCATCCAGGAGGCCCTGAGCCATGCACCATTTTGCCGCGCGTGAGGGCCGCCTTTACTGCGAAGACGTGCCTTTGGAGGCCATTGCCGAGGCGGTGGGAACGCCTGTCTACGTCTACAGCACGGCAACACTCACACGGCACTATCGTGTGTTTGCCGATGCGCTGGCCGAATCGGGCGTGCCGACGCTGGTGTGCTACGCCATGAAGGCGAACTCCAACCTTGCGGTCCTGAAACTCCTCGCCTCCCTCGGCGCGGGAATGGACGTCGTGTCGTGCGGCGAACTGGAGCGTGCGCTGGCGGCAGGCGTTCCTGCGGACAAG
>JBCDCF010000581.1:0-3049 GCA_039182345.1 Pseudomonadota bacterium | reverse complement strand
CGGGTTAACGAAACCTTAAGTTTTCGAACAGATTGCGAACCTGTGAGAAGTCTTCTATGATGACGCCAGCAGAAATGGGCATAACGCAATGAAGCGTAAGGGAAACGGCGCAACTCAATCGGATCTACGTATGGTTGAGGGTCGCGCATCGGATAAAGGCAAGGCTCTGTCGGCCGCCATCGCAAATATCGAGCGGCAGTTCGGCAAGGGCTCCATCATGAAGCTCGGTTCGGGCGATGCCATTGAGGTGGAGACAGTCTCCACAGGCTCGCTCGGGCTCGACATCGCACTCGGCATCGGGGGTCTCCCCAAGGGCCGCATCGTCGAGATCTACGGGCCCGAATCATCGGGCAAGACCACGATGGCGCTGCACACGGTGGCCGAGGCACAAAAGAAGGGCGGGATCTGCGCCTTCGTGGATGCAGAGCACGCGCTCGACCCCATCTACGCCCGCAAGCTCGGCGTCAATGTGGACGATCTTTTGATCTCCCAGCCGGATGCTGGCGAGCAGGCGCTGGAGATTGCCGACACACTGGTGCGCTCAGGCGCGGTGGATGTGTTGGTGATTGATTCGGTGGCCGCACTCACCCCAAGGGCCGAGCTTGAGGGGGAGATGGGCGACCAGCTCCCAGGCCTTCAGGCGCGCCTGATGAGCCAGGCGCTGCGCAAGCTGACGGGGTCCATCTCGCGCTCCCACACCATGGTGATCTTCATCAACCAGATCCGCATGAAGATCGGTGTGATGTTCGGCTCGCCCGAGACCACCACGGGCGGCAACGCGCTGAAATTCTACTCCTCCGTGAGGCTGGATATTCGTAGAATCGGCGCCATCAAGGACCGTGACGAGGCCATCGGCAACCAGACCCGCGTCAAGGTGGTGAAGAACAAGCTTGCCCCGCCCTTCCGCGAGGTGGAGTTCGACATCATGTACGGCGAAGGCGTCTCCAAGGTGGGCGAACTCCTCGACCTTGGTGTGAAGGCCGGCATCGTGGAAAAATCGGGCGCCTGGTTCTCCTATGACAGCCAGCGCTTGGGTCAGGGGCGTGAGAACTCAAAGCAGTTCCTGCGCGACAATCCTGAAATGGCCGACGCCATCGAGACCGCCATCCGCCAGAATGCCGGTCTCATCGCCGACAGGATCACCGGCCTTGCCGAGCCTGAGGACGATGGTCCGCCCCCTGACGACGACGGCGAACTCCCCGCCACCCACTAGCGCCTCCCCCGCTCGATCTGGATCAGATCGAGCGGATCGCGTTCCTGGGCATGGACCCGGCTGACCGCTGGCAGGGGCAAGCCGGGACCGCGCGCAGCGCGTGCCGCTTATGGGCCCAATATCCTAGAGCACGACCCGCTCAGTGTGAATCACACTGAGCGGGTGACAACGTGCTCGCACCCAATATCTGGCGCGATTGCTCTTCGCTCAGGTTGATCCAACTTGAGCGGCAAGCGCGTTAGGAGAACTGGGGCTTGCGCTTGTCCAAGAATGCGGCGTAGCCCTCGCGGAAATCCTCGGCTGCGAAGGTGTCCAGGAACGCCTCTTCCATCGCCTGATCGGCGCCTGTGGCCCCTTTGCGGATGGATTCGATTGTCGCCTTGGTGAAGCGCATGGAGTTGGCCGACAAGGTGGCGAGGTGTTCCACATAGTCCCTTGCTGCGGCAAGCGAGGCGCCGGGCGCCACCAGGCGGTCCACCAGTCCGATGGAGAGGGCCTCGCTGGCTTCCACCACCCGGCCTGAGAACAAAATGTCCTTGGCACGCGCCGGGCCCACCACATCCACAAGCTGCTTCGTGTCGGCAAAGGAGTAGGCCGCACCAATGCGCGCTGGGGTGATGGCAAAGCGCGCATCGTTCGCGGCAAACCGAAGGTCGGCGGCAAGGGCAATGCCGCAACCGCCGCCAAAACAGTTGCCCTCCACCGCGGCAATGACAGGGATCGGCACGGCGGCAAGGGCGCGCTGGGCGAGGGACACGATGTGGGAGTAGGCGGCCGTGGTGGCGCGATCGCGGTAGACGGTCTCAAACTCCGACATGTCGGCGCCTGCGCAGAACGTGCCGCCGGCACCGCGCACAATCACCGCGCGGACCCCACTGTCTTCGCTCAAAGCGTGGGCGGCATCGGCAAGGCCCTGCCACATGGCCTCCGACATGGCATTGCGCCGGCCCTGTTGATCGATAACCACGTGCGCAACAGCGCCTTCGCGCACGACTTTGACCTCACCCAAGCCTCATCTCCTATCACGTTTGCGGCACAGCCGCGGTGGGGGAGCGTACCGCGCCGACCCAAGCCGCGCTATCGTGCCGGCATGACGATCGCCCTTGGGCGCAGACAGACGAGGCGAACGCGATGATCCAACCCAGGGCACGATGTGCCATAGCGTTCGTTGTCTTGTGCGCCGTTGCGCTGGCAACCCTTATGGGGAGCGCCAGCGCGCAAACCCTTCCCGTCGCCCCCCAGCCTGCCGCACCACAAACCCCGACCATCCCAGAAACGCTGACGCTCGACATGGTGGACGGCATGCTGGCGCGGCTGACGGATGCACAGATTCGCGAAATCCTGCGTGCCGAACTGTCAGAGCGTGCCGAAGAGGCCGCCGACTCGGAGATGGGGATTTCCCTCGCCGAGGCCGCCAACCAGCGCCTGTTTGCCCTTGGTGAGACCATCTGGACGCGGCTGATGCGCTGGGGCGATCAGCTCACCAATCTGTCGGCGCAACTGCCGGCTGCGTCGGCACGGCTGGCACAAGCCCAAAACGGACCCCTTGCGATGATCGCGGCGGCCCTTGCCGTCATTGCCGCAGGGGTTGCGGCCGCCGCCGTGGTGGGAGCCGCGACGGCGCGATGGCGCCAGTGGCTTGCCGCCTCCACCACAGGCTACTGGGATAAGGTGGTGCGCACCGTCGCACTGGGCGTTCTTGAGTATGTGCCGGTCTTCGTGTTCGTGGCGGCAACGCGGCTTGCGGCGGCAGGCCTTGGTCCCTCCCTCGGCCCCCTCAACGACATGGTGTGGATCTACCATGTGGGGGTCTCATCGGCGTGGACCTTCCTTGTG
>JBCDCF010000580.1:0-3050 GCA_039182345.1 Pseudomonadota bacterium | reverse complement strand
GCCCTAACCACGCCCGCCTCTGAGCACCAGGGTCTGGGACAGTGTCAACGGGCCGCCCGGAGCCACGCACAGCCCGCAAAGCGGGCGAGCATGGCGAGGACGGGCGCGAAGCGCGCACCCGTTGACACTGTCTCAGACCCGCCACGCTCATCAAAAGGGCTCAGGTCATTGGCCCAAAGGGCCACTGTCCTGAACCCTTGCCCATCGGCGAGATGGAGGAGCGCGAGGGGGAACACCCTCGCACCACACGTGACAAAGCCGGCGCAAAGCGACGCCCTTACCCCCTCAATTTAGGACCCGTCCATCAAGGCCACCGCACCGTCGGCGGCATGGACGACAGGATGGACGCCGTATTCCCCCCCGTCTTCAGCCCGAACAGCGTGCCGCGGTCATAAAGGAGGTTGAACTCCACATACCGGCCACGACGGACCTGCTGTTCCTCGCGGTCGGCCTCGGTCCAAGGCTCGTTCATGGTGCGCCGCGCGATGGCCTCGTAGGCCTCGATGAAGCCCCGTCCCACATCCTGGGTGAAGGCAAAGTCTGCCTCCCAATCGCCTGACGCCTGGTAGTCGTAGAAGACGCCGCCGATCCCACGCATTTCGCCACCCCTGTGGGGCAGGGAAAAATAGGTGTCGCACCAGTCCTTGTGGGCCGGGTAGTCGGCGACGGCATGGCGGTCATAAAGGGTCCGGAAGGTGTCGTGGAAGGCCACCGTATCGGGGTGGTCCTGGCCCCGCCGCCTGTCCAGCATGGGTGTTAGATCGGCCCCCCCGCCGAACCAATGGCGCGTCGTCACCACGAAGCGTGTGTTCATGTGCACCGTCGGCACGTGTGGGTTCACCGGATGGGCAATCAGCGAAATGCCAGACGCCCAGAACCGCGGGTCCTCCGCCGATCCAGGGATCTGACCGCGAAACCCTTCAGAGAACGTGCCGTGGACGGTGGAGGTGTGCACGCCCGCCTTTTCAAACAGGCGCCCTTTGATCATTCCCATGGTGCCACCGCCACCATCGCTGCCGTCATGGTCGGTGCGCTGCCAGGGCTCGCGGGTGAAGCGACCTGCCGGCCCATCGCCAGGGGCCTCGTCCTCGAGGCGTTCGAACATGGCGTGGATGTCATCGCGCAGCGTCTCGAACCAGGTCTTGGCGCGGCCCTTCCACCCCTCAAGAACGTGCGGTTCGGGGAGTGGTCCGCCTTTGACGGGTGCATCGGTGGCTGCGGACGCGGTGGACATGATCGCTTTCCTCCTCACAACGGTGTTGTGGGAGTAGGCCGGACGGCAAGCCCCGCGCAACAGATTCGCGCAACCAACGCCCCGGCAGGGGACGATCAAGATTCCTGTGACAGATCGCCCACATCGTGTCGTCCGAACGCGCCTGTGGATCGCAACCCTTCTGCAAGGCCAATCCCCACAGCGACCGCAAGGTTGAGGGAGCGTGTGTTCTGGGCCATGGGGATGCGCACCCGCGCGTCGCTCTCGTCATGGACGCGGGCCGGCACGCCCGAACTCTCCCGGCCGAACAACAGGCAGTCGCCGGGGGCAAAAGCAAAGTCGGTGTGGCCCTTATCGGCTTTCGTGGTGAACAGCACCACACGCCCCGTCACCGCCGAGCGAAAGGCATCCCAGTCGACATGGCGGCGCAGCAACGCTCTCTGGAGGTAGTCCAATCCAGCCCGCCGCACCATGCGGTCCGACACATCGAACGCTGCTGGCCCGATGATGTGGACGCAAGCGTCGAAGCAGGCAGCGGTGCGTATGATAGCGGCCGTGTTTTGCGGAATCTCGGGCTGGTAGAGGGCGATTTCCAAGGCGTTTCCCAACGGTTACTGGCACTCTCTTGCCACATTGGCAGGGCCGCGTGCAGGCCGGGGTGCCACCTTTCGCCGCTCGCCCTTTCCTGGAC
The DNA here is from genome assembly GCA_039182345.1 of Pseudomonadota bacterium. Lineage (GTDB taxonomy): Bacteria > Pseudomonadota > Alphaproteobacteria > Rhizobiales > Amorphaceae > Acuticoccus. The sequence goes on along the minus strand of JBCDCF010000580.1, from coordinate 1,146 downwards.
GTTCTGCTGCCTTAGAGTAATTTGCGACAAGGTGTCTGACCGGGCTCTCACTAGACACAACACAGGATGCCATGCATGTGGTTGGCAGGAATGCCGGGCGATGCATCACCAAGGGAGAACTGACGTGGCGACCACAGACCCAAATGAACACGCAGCGGAGGGGACACGGCGCGATTTCCTTTATATCGCGACCGGCGCCGTTGGTGCTGTCGGTGTTGCTGGTCTGGCCTGGCCGTTTATCGATCAGATGAATCCTGACGCCTCCTCAGAGGCCCTCGCCTCCATCGAGGTGGACGTGGCAAGCCTTGTGGAAGGCGAATCCATGACGGTGATGTGGCGCGGCAAGCCCGTGTTCATCCGCTACCGCACCGAAGCGGAAATTGCCGAGGCCAAGGAGGCCTCCCTGTCGGACCTGATCGACCCCATCGCACGCAACCCCAACCTTGGCGGTGACGAGCCTGCGACGGACGAGAACCGCGCCGCCATCGACCGCGAGCCTTGGTTGGTGATGATTGGCGTGTGCACGCACTTGGGCTGTGTCCCGCTTGGCCAGGCGGGCGACTACGGCGGCTGGTTCTGCCCCTGCCACGGCTCCCACTATGACACGGCCGGGCGGGTGCGCATCGGCCCTGCGCCCGAGAACCTCCCCATCCCGCCCTACACGTTCGCTTCCGACACGACCATCGTCGTCGGCTGATCAAAGGTTAGACCATGGCCGGACACGGAACCTCCAACTTCCAGCCCAAGAACAGAACTGTTCGCTGGATCGATTCCCGTCTTCCCATCTTCTCGTTGATGAACGAGCAGGCGGTGGACTTCCCCACGCCGAAGAACCTCAACTACATGTGGACGTTCGGCGCGATCCTCGTCTTCATGCTGGTGACGATGATCATCACCGGCATCGTGCTTGCCATGCACTACGCAGCCAATACCGAGCTTGCGTTCGAGCGTGTCGAGCACATCATGCGCAACGTCAACTACGGCTGGTTGATCCGCTACATCCACGCGGTGGGCGCCTCCATGTTCTTCATTGCGGTGTACTTGCACATCGCGCGCGGTCTTTATTACGGCTCCTACAAAGCGCCTCGTGAGATCTTGTGGATCCTCGGCGTCATCATCCTCATCTTGATGATGGCGACGGCCTTC
>JBCDCF010000579.1:0-3063 GCA_039182345.1 Pseudomonadota bacterium | reverse complement strand
TCCTCGTCCTGTCGCGCCGGCCTGGGCGCATCCGCGAGCTTGTGTCCATCGACACGCCGCTTGGGGAGCGTGTTGCAGGGTCCGCCGATCTGGACGCGGTGCAAAAGCGCCTGTGGCAGTTGATGCGCGAAGAAGCCCGCGAGGCCGACAGGGAGTTGACCGATGCCCCCTGACAGCATCGAGACCGTCGCCACACCCACCGAGAGCGTGCGCCCCGTTCCCTTCCGCGGCGGCGGTTTTCGCCACACCCAGCGCGCCCTGGTGGGGCCCATCGTGTTCCTGTCGCTGATCGCCTTGTGGGAGGTGGGCTCGCGCACAGGCTTCATCTCCAACATTGCCCTGCCGGCGCCGTCCGAAGCGATGGCCGCGTTCGGCGACCTTGTGGAAACGGGGATGCTGTGGCGGCACCTCGAGGCGAGCCTGTCGCGCCTCGTCATCGGTTGGACCCTTGGCACCATCATCGGCATTTTGGTGGGCCTTGCCATTGCGCTCTCGTCTCTGGCCCGGGCGGGGCTGTCGCCACTGGTGTCGGCAATCTTCCCGATCCCGAAGATCGCGCTGTTGCCGCTGTTCATCGTGTGGTTTGGGATCGGCGAGGGGTCGAAGATCGCCACCATCTTGTTCGGCACCTTCTTCCCGACGGTGATTGCCACCTATGGCGGGGTGGACAATGTGGACCGCAACCTCATCCGCATGGGCCAGTCGTTCGGCCTGTCGTGGCTGTCCATCGTGCGCAAGATCATCCTGCCTGGCGCGCTGCCCTCGATCCTGTCGGGGGCGCGCATCTCTGTCTCCATCGCCATCGTTCTTCTTGTGGCAGCGGAGATGATTGGCGCCGAATACGGTCTTGGCGCCTACATTTTGATGGCAGGGTCGCTGTTTGCCCTCGACCAGTTGATTGCGGGCGTTGCGATGCTGTCGGTCATCGGCCTCATCATCGCCTGGGCCATCGGACGGGCCGAGCGCCACCTCCTCGACTGGCGCACCTGAGCCAACCTCAGCGCGCCGATGGGGAGACGCTGACGCCTGGAAGGGGTGGCGGCGGCGGTGTTTGCGAGGCGGGCTGGTCCACCGTCACATCGCGCACGGGCGGCGTTTCGCCGATGGCGGCTTGCGGCACGTTGACGCCCACTTCCCCCGGCGCAGGCGTTTGTGGCACGGCGGCCGCTCCAGGGCGCACATCGACGCTGCGGTCAGGCGCGCCTTCGGGAAGGGCGGCGTCGGGCACATCCACCGTCACGGGGCCCTTGGCGTCGGTTCGGCTGACAGAGGGATCGCCGAAATCCACAGTGACACCTCCAGGCATGCTTCTGTGCTCGTTGAACTCCGCGCGGGTGATTTCGCCATTGCCATCTCGGTCTACGGCGGCAAAGGCGATCTTTGTCGCGCTCCAGAATGTGTGGGCGTCGAATTCGGCCGGTGACAGACGGCCGTCACCGTCTCCATCGGCCCTGTCGAAAGCGGAGACCGTCGGCGTGCGGTCGAGGTAAAGCACCGTGGCGGTGCCTGCAGCGGCCGCCACCGCCAACACGATCGCAGCGATGGTCCATCGTCCCATGTCAGTCCTATGAATAGGGTATCAAAGTTGACAAATCTCCACTGAAACTATGTGGTCCCTCATCGCTGCAACGCCAAAGCCGGGGCCGTCCCGGCGCGGTGTTGTGTATGGCGCGGCGGTTTTTTCGCCGCGACCGAAAATGAAAACCAAGAGGGTGAGTGAATGACCAAGACTCTGCTCGCGATCGCAGCCGCCGCGGCCATGGCCGTGACTGGCGCGGCCGCTCAGGATCGCTTTATGACCATCGGCACCGGTGGCGTGACCGGTGTGTATTATCCGACCGGCGGTGCCATCTGCCGCCTCGTGAACCGCGGCCGCCGCGATCACGGCATCCGCTGCTCGGCCGAGTCCACCGGCGGCTCCGTCTACAACATCAACACCGTGCGTGCTGGCGAGCTCGACTTCGGCGTTGCCCAGTCCGACTGGCAGTTCCACGCCTTCCACGGCAGCTCCCGCTTTGAAGAAGCCGGCCCGTTCGAAAAGCTTCGCGCCGTGTTCTCGGTCCACCCCGAGCCCTTCACCCTCCTGGTGCGCGGCGATTCGGGCATCGAGAAGTTCGAAGACCTCTCCGGCAAGCGCGTCAATGTCGGCAACCCCGGTTCCGGTCAGCGCCTGACCATGGAAATCGTCATGGAAGCCTTTGGCCTGTCCATGGACGACTTCGCCCTTGCCACCGAGTTGAAGGGGTCCGAAATGGCCCAGGCTCTGTGCGACGGTAAGATCGACGCCATGATCTACACCGTGGGTCACCCCGCTGCTGCCATCCAGGAAGCGGTGAACTCTTGCGACGTGCGCCTTGTGGACGTTGTGGGCGCGCCCATCGAAGGGCTCATTGCCGACAACCCTTACTACCGTGAAGCCACCATTCCCGGCGGCATGTACAAGGGCAATGACCAAGACACCACCACCTTCGGTGTCGGCGCCACCTTCATCACCTCTGCCGATGTGCCTGAAGAGGTCGTCTACACCACGGTGAAGGCTGTGTTCGACAACTTCGACCAGTTCAAGCAGCTTCACCCCGCCTTCGGTGTGCTGAAGGAAGAAGAGATGGTTTCCGACGGTCTCTCCGCTCCGCTGCACCCTGGCGCTGAGAAGTACTACAAAGAGCGCGGCTGGATGTAACGCGCCGCGCCGGCACAAATCGTCGGCGCACTGCCCTGCGACAGAACCGCCCGCCACCCGCGCGGGCGGTTTTTTGTTGTGGGGCAGCTTGGCCGTGAGAGTGGGGTATGACGGGCAAGGACAGTGACGCGAGCCTCTTGAGCGTTCGGGAGGCATACCGGTTGGCGCGTGCCGTCGATCAAGAGTTGAAAAGCCTCGACGACACCTTCGATGACGACTTGGCAATGGCGGCCACGTGCTATCGGCACGCTGCAAGCGCGGCACACCTCATCGCAGGTTTGATGTCGGACGAACGGGTCGGTGAGCTGGGCGAGCGATATCGTCCGTCACAGTTTCAGCCCGAGCCAGAGCCCATAGCCGCCTACAAAACGCTTACGGAAGAG